>JAZSPN010000022.1:0-32290 GCA_045537495.1 Acutalibacteraceae bacterium | reverse complement strand
AGCAGTATCTATAATACAGCCGCTGTCTTTTTCTCCCTCTCGTGCAGTTAGTACAAAAAGACCGTATGAAAGCTTAAACAAGGCAGTAGTATCAATTTCTTTTAAGGTAGTTTCAAAAGAAGCCTCTTTTTTTGGAATTGTAACTGTTTCGTAGTTTGTGTAAACGGGGATGCAAGCGTTGAGGGCAACAATTGCATTGTCGATTGCGCTCTGAGTTGTGTTTTCTTTACCGTAAACGTACCATGCATTCTGAAGAGCTGCATAGTACTGGTCCCACGACTTGAAGGCAGAGTAATTCTTGCCGTCGCTGGGAGGAGCTGTTCTGAAGTCGGAAGCCTGACGGTTTGCATTGGCCTCGCTGTCAAGCAAGTTCTTGAGAGCAGTCTTATCGTAGGTTACGATGAAGAGATCGTAACCCGAGTTGGAGTCGTTGTGGTAAGTAACGGCACCGTCAACGTTTGCTTCAAAGTTGAAAGTAAATACAAGATGAAGTGTTGTATTTGCTGCAGGGATTGCACCCGAGAAGGAACGAAGATCCGTCTGGCTTTCCTTGAGCTCTGTGCTTCTGCTCTGCATTGAGTAAGCAGTCGTTGTAGCATACGAACCGTTGTCACCCGTTCTGATGCTCTGGCTTGTAATCTTCGTGGAACGAGCCCACTGAGGATGGTGACCGTCCCAGTCATGGTCGGAAGCGCCTGCTGCACCGAAGCGAAGCGGAGTTGCCGAGAGATCCGACGAATAAACCGCTCTGTCGATGTAGTAATATGCCTGAGGATAGTAAGAAGCACCCAAAGTTGCATCCTGAACTTCGCCGGCATTCCAAAAATAAGCGGCAGCTTCATCCGTTGTACAGGTATAGTGTGTGAATGCGCCGGGATCAATGTAGCAGTTTGAGTAGGCAGTCTTTACACCGTAAGTAGGAGTAATCCACTCAATATGTCTGTTCTTTGTGTTATGAGTTGCCCACATTGAGTCCTTCGACTGGTTAACTCTTAAACCTGCGTTGTTGTAAACAACCTTTACTGCGGACCATGCCGATGTTTCGTAATCTTTGCCGTTAATACGGTAGCTTACCGTAAACTTTACGGAATCACCGTCAACGGGAGCACTTGCGAAAGTACCACCGGAAATAGTCCAGTTGTAAACGTTACCTGTCATTGTGTAATCGGAGAAATTAAGACCGGGAACGTTACATGTAAGCGTAACGTCAGTCGCCGATCCGTCGACCTGGAACGAAACCGTACCCTCGGGCTTGATGTTAGCACCTCTGAGGAAATAGTTTGTTCCGAAGGCTGAAATGTACTGCGGAACCTTCATGGTAAGAACCTTGGGAGGAGCCACAGGAACTCTTTCAACCGGTACATACGATGCTGCACTTGCAGTAAAAGCTACGGAACAAACAGTGAACGCCATAACTACCGCAAGAAGCACACTTAATGCACGCTTGAGATTTGCCATTCTTTTTACCTCCATTCAAAAGCTGAAATGATCTTAACATGTTCCGAGTGAAAAGCGATACAACTTATAAAAAATGTATACTATCACCAAGGAACACTAACAGACAAATAAACATTAACATAATAATGTGTCATTGTCAATATAAAATGGCAAAAAACAAGCATTTTTTTAGCATTATTACATTAAGGCTCGTGTATACAATTTATAATATTTTCGAATTTGCAATATAACTATCATCGGCTTTTTCCCTAACCGATTTTTTCTGTATTTTGATAAATCCGAAATATAAAATTTTATAAAAAACTATTGAAAAATATAATTATTTGTGATATATTATATCTGTTATAAGTTTAATTTTATAATTTACGGTAGATAAACAGCAAAATACAGTAAGGAATATGTTTTTATGAATACTTCTTCCTCCGCATACGAAAATTTACCGTGCGAGGTTTATGATGCTCTTGAAAAGCTTTATCGTTCTTTGAACATCGCTCTCAATAAGCACAACTCTCTCGGATATACATGCGGTCAGGGCAGAATGCTTCGCATCCTCTCGGAACAGGGAAAAACATCCTTGTCCGCTCTTTCCTGTCTTCTCGGCATCACCCCCTCTTCTACCGGTGAAATCGCGGACAAGCTTCTTGCCGCCGGTTTTATCACACGGGAAAGTGATCCCCTTGATAAGAGAAAAAGCATCATTTCTATCACCGATTCAGGTATTGATGAAATTAATCGGCTGAGCGAGGAATTCACTTCTTTTGCAGCTTCCTCGTTTTCTGCTCTGAATCAGGACGAGCTTTCTAATCTGCTCTTTCTTTTAAACAAGCTGTCAAATCCCGATGACAGTCATTCTTCATCGACTGTTCAGCACACCTCGATACGCAGAGGCACACGTCTTTAATTTAGTTATTCATTCAGCTTTTGCTGTTTGTATAAAAATTATGAAAGGAGCCTATACACAATGGCAATTTTGGAATCCGTTCTCAACGTTATTTTGAAGGCTATTGCATGGATCACAACATCTAACGCATCTCAGTATGCTTATGATGCATTCACTGCACTTGCAAACCTTATCCTCAAGGCAGCCGGCAACCTCGGTGCATAATTAAGGATTACTTAAGGTTTGTTCTGCTAAGAATTAATATTATAATTCTTTTGGCCAACAGAATAAGCTGGGCGGTTCGGTGTTACCGAACCGCCCTTAAACTTTTTATTACATTTTTTCTATTTCTGCTATCAATTCGTCGACGATGCGATCCTCCGGGACTTTTCGTATAATTTCGCCTTTTTTAAAGATAAGACCGCATCCGTCGCCGCCGGCAACACCGATGTCGGGGGCCGAGGCTTCTCCCGGACCGTTTACCGCACAGCCCATTACCGCAACGGTGATGGGTTTTCTTATGCCCTTTAATCTGTCTTCCACTTCATTAACAAGAGAAATGAGATCAATACGTGTTCTTCCGCAAGTAGGACACGAAACTATCTGAATACTGTCCTCGCACAGTCCGATTGCCTTCAGAATGTCAAATCCGGCTTCGACCTCTTTTACGGGATCGTCTGTAAGCGAAACTCTTATCGTATCACCGATTCCCCGTGCAAGAAGTGAGCCTATTCCGATACTCGACTTGATAAGTCCCATTTTATATGTACCGGCTTCCGTAACTCCGAGATGTAACGGATAAGCGCATCTGTCGGCAACGATACTGTATGCTTCAATCATCTTAGAAACATCCGATGATTTTATCGAAATTACAATGTCTTCGAAATCGTGACGTTCAAGAATTTCGACATGCTTCATGGCACTTTCAGCCATTGCCTCAGGCGTAGCACCCGAGTATTTTTGCAACAGCTCCTTTTCCACTGATCCCGAGTTGACACCGATTCTTATCGGCACTCCTCTGTTTCGGCACGCTGCTACAACCTCGGAAACTCTCTGCTCATTCCCAATATTGCCGGGATTTATCCTGACTTTATCGACACCTGCCGCCACGCTTTCGATTGCCAGTCTGTAATCGAAATGTATATCCGCTACTACCGGTATTCCGACATTCTCTTTAAGAGCATAAATAAGCTTTACCGCTTCCATGTCGGGAACGGCTGCACGAATTATCTGACAGCCCGCCTTTTCCAAAGCAATTGCCTGCCTGACCGTTCCGTCTATGTCCTTCGAAGAAACATTGAGCATGGACTGCACGCTTATCGGTGCTTTTGATCCGATAAGCATATTGCCGACTTTTACGTTTCTTGTAATTCGCCTTTTAATCAAAACAGTTCACCTCGGATAAGTTTTGTTATATCTGAAAATGAAATTGCAACCATCAAAAGCATAAGAAGAACAAGGCCTACCGCATGAATCCATCCTTCATATTTTCTGTTTATCGGTTTTCTGAAAATCAGTTCTATAAACAAAAAGAAAAGTCGTCCGCCGTCAAGTGCGGGAATCGGCAACAGGTTAAAAATACCGATATTGATGGAAATCAGAGCAAGAATCATCAGCATGGGAGAAAGATCGGTCTTGACCGCTTCCTGCGTTATTTCCGCTATATATCCTACCGTTCCGATAGGTCCCGAAAGGTCACTGAATCCGTATGTGCCCGTAATCAGATCGAAGAAGCTGATCCAGACAATTCTTCCGATTGAAACGGCTTCAAGAAAACCGTACTTAAACACCGATGCAAATGTAGGTTCGATTCCCACAATCGAAAAATCGAAAATCATCGAGGTTGTGCCGTCATCCTGAGTTTTCGTTTCAAATTTAACCGAATTCAGTATCTTTTCTTCACCGTTTCTGTCAACGGTAAAATCAACGGCGCCGTCTTTATCCCGGCTCAAAAGGAAAGTAAGATCGTAGCTTGAAAAAACACGTCTACCGTTAATTTTTTCAATTATATCGCCTTCCTGCAAGCCGTAGTTTACGGTAGTTGCTCCGTCATAAAACTGGTTAACCCTCGGAGTGCCGATAAGATCCTCCTGAGTAAGCATTAAAATCACTATAATAAGTCCGAGTATAAGGTTGACAACAGCTCCTGCCGCCACAATGATGATCCTTTGCCATACCTTCTTCTTTCCGAAAGCACGCTCATCTTCGCTGTCGTCATCCTCCCCTTCCATGGCAACAAATCCGCCTATAGGAAAAAGTCTTAACGAATATTCCGTTTCTCCCTTTTTCTTTTTGAATATCTTAGGTCCCATTCCGATTGCGAACTGATTCACCTTAACCTTGAAAAGCTTGGCAAACGTAAAATGTCCCAGCTCGTGTGACATTATAATTATGCCGAAAAACAGAATCGCAAAAAGTATTGGCCATACCTTTCCCCATCCGACTGCAACCGTGGAAAAAAATTCTGACATATCACACCGCCTTAATATTGTTAACTGTATTTCTCATCAATTTGTCAATATGGAATATATCTTCCGTTTTAAAGTCCTTGACACAAGGAACAGTTTCAATCGCCTTTTCAACAAGTCGTGCTATATCAAGAAATTTGATTTTGCCCTGTCTGAAAAGCAAGTTGGCAGCTTCGTTTGCCGAATTTACCGCCGCAGGAAAAAGTCCTCCCCTGAGTATTGCCTCTTTACAAAGGTTTATGCAGGAGAACGTTTCATAGTCGGGTTTTGAAAACGTAAGTTCGGCATAATCCTCGAGGCGAAGCTGCTTGACGGGCGACGGATACCTTTCGGGATAAGTCAGTGCATACTGAATGGGAATTCTCATATCAGGTACACCGAGCTGAGCAATAACCGAATTATCGACGAACTCAACCAGTGAATGGATTACACTCTGCCTGTGAACGAGAATGTCGATGTCATTCGGCGACACGTCGAACAGCCATACGGCTTCAATAAGCTCAAGTCCCTTATTCATCATGGTTGCAGAATCAACCGTTATCTTGGCGCCCATGCTCCAATTCGGATGATTGAGCGCCTGTTCAAGAGTTACTCCTTCGAGTTCCTCTTTTGTTCTGCCGAAAAAAGGTCCGCCCGATGCTGTCAGTATAAGACGCTTTATCTCTTTCTTATCGCTCATGCCCTGAAGCGATTGAAAAATAGCTGAGTGCTCACTGTCAACCGGAAGAATGCTGACTCCTTTTTCTTTTGCGAGTCCGGTTACAATGTGACCGCCCGCAACAAGGGTTTCTTTATTTGCAAGAGCCAGCGTATTCCCCGAGTTAATTGCCGAAACGGTAGGAAGAAGTCCCGCCATTCCAACGATGCTGTTCAGTACGAAATCCACTTTTTCAGCGGCACATTCACAAATCCCGTCCATTCCGCACAGTATCTGTGTGTCGGTATCGGCAACACGTATTTTAAGCGCCCTTGCCGATTCCTCATCAAACATGGCCGCTTTTTTCGGTTTGAATAAGCGAATCTGCTCTTCGATTATATCCACGTTACTGTGCGCCGTTAAAGCGAAAATGCCAAAGCCCCGAAGTTTGGCAACCTCGAGGGCTTGTTGTCCTATTGATCCTGTTGAACCGAGTATGGTTAATGTCTGATTATTCATTTTTACACCTTATGCAAGTCTGATAGCTTCAAATACTCTGAGAATAATGTATGCTGCACCGCATACAAATACTGCACTGTCAAAGCGATCCATAACGCCGCCGTGTGTATCGCCCATGAGCTTGCCGAAATCCTTGACACCGTAATTTCTCTTAATTGTCGATGCCGCAAGATCTCCGACCATTGAAACCGCCGAAAGGACAATTGACAAAACGGGAACTATCCAAAGGGGAATAAATATGGGATTGATTATCTCTAATTTTGAAAGAGCAAAAAATACAAGCCAGACAATTATATTTATTACCGCTGTTCCGAGAAGTCCTCCGATTGCACCTTCCCAAGTTTTTTTCGGACTGATGATCGGTGCCATTTTATGCTTGCCGAGTTTGCTTCCGAAGATGAACGACATGGTATCTGTCATCCACGAGCAAACGAGAACAAACAGCGTCATGTAAACGCAGTTGGACTTTGTGTACGGATCAAAGTCCGTCACTATGTACATATCACGGATTACAATAAGTCGTGACATGAGGTACGGTATAATCAGCGAAGAAATAAGTGTCATCGACACGTGTTCAAAGCGTGTAATCTGAAACTTGCTGAACATCATTATGACGAGTATAAACAGGTAAATCAAAACATATGCCATAATCGGTATGTTGTTATCAATATACGCCAAGAACTGACTATGACCGATAAGATACGATTTATACTCGACAATCAGCGGAAACACCGACGCAACCGCACAGGATAAAACGAGAATGGGTTTATTTTTGACCTGTGCAACATTTAAAATTTCATAGTTTGCAACTGCCGCAAAAAATGCTAAGAGAATGCCCAGAATAGGAGTAAACTGCAAGATAAGTACAGTAATTCCTACTACTCCCCAAAAAGAACCAACTAACAATTTCTTTTTCATTGTTTTTGCCATGCCAGTACCCTTGTACTGTTACCTTTCAATACTTAAAGCTGTTTTTTATATTGCCCCGAAGCGCCTGGAGCGATTAGCAAAATCATTTAACGCCCTGTCAAAATGCTCTCGCGTAAAGTCCGGCCAAAGCACATCCGAAAACCAGAACTCGGAATAGGCAGACTGCCACGTTAAGAAATTCGACAACCTGTATTCGCCGCTGGGACGGATTATAAGATCGGGATCGGGCTGACTTGAAGTATAAAGACATTCGGAAAAAGCTTCTTCCGTAATATCTTCGCTGCTGATCTCACCTTTAAGACACTTCTCGGCAATGATTTTTGATGCTCTGACAATTTCGTCGCGTCCGCCGTAATTTACGGCAACATTGATGACCGTATGACTTTTGCCCGAAGTATCGGATTCCAATATCTTTGCCAATGCTTTAATGTCTTCGGCCATTCTGGACATGTCACCGATAAATTTAAAACGGAAGCCCTTTTCTTCATTTTCTTCTCTTCTTTCTTCTGCCTCGTGAAGAAAATCTCTGAAAATGTCCATGATAACTTCCACTTCACTCTCGGGCCGCTTCCAGTTTTCGGTAGAAAAAGCATAAAAGGTCATAACTTCAATACCGAGCTCGGACGCATAATTGCTGATGTCCCTGAAAACCTCAGCACCTCGTTTGTGTCCTTCTGTCCTCGGTAAATTCCGCTTCTTTGCCCAACGCCCGTTGCCGTCCATAATTATGCCGACGTGTCTTGGCAGTTTATCTTTTTCTATCATCAGATCTCCATGATCTCTTTCTCTTTTTCAGCAGAAAGAGCATCTATCTTCTTTACAAATTCATCGGTAATGTCCTGAAGTTCTTTTTCACCGATTTTAAGATCGTCTTCTGTGATCTCGGAAGCTTTTTCCATTTTCTTTACCTTATCGATGGCATCTCTTCTGATTGATCTTATTGCGACCTTTGAATCCTCAGCAGTTTTACGAACTTCCTTGGCAAGCTCCTTACGCTTCTCCTCGGTAAGCTGAGGGAATACAAGACGGATAATTCTGCCGTCATTCTGAGGATTAATGCCGATATCGGAAGCCTGAATAGCTTTTTCGATGGGGTGAAGTGTAGAAACATCCCAAGGCTGAATATTGAGAATACGGGCTTCCGCTACCGAAATAGCCGCCATCTGGTTGATGGGTGTGGGAACTCCGTAATAGTCAACCTTAATCCTGTCAAGAACGGCAGCGTTAGCTCTGCCTGCTCTTATAGAGGCATATTCATTTTTAAGTGCCGAGATAGTTTTGTTCATTTTTTCTCTTGCTGTTGAAATTACAGTATCCATTAATTAGTCCTCCTTAACAACTGTTCCGATATTTTCACCGCTTACAGCTTTAATAATGTTCGCGGGATCTTCCAGATTAAACACAAGAATCGGTAATTTGTTATCTCTGCAAAGAGATGCAGCCGTACCGTCCATAACTTTAAGATCATTTGCAAGAATATCGGTGTATGACAAAGTGTCGTACTTTTTGGCATCATCAAACTTATGCGGATCTTTGTCGTAAATACCGTCAACGTTTGATGCCTTGAACATTATATCTGCACCGATTTCTATTGCACGAAGCGCTGCCGCCGTATCAGTTGTAAAGAACGGATTTCCCGTTCCGCAACCGAATATCACGACTCTTCCTTTTTCAAAGTGACGTACTGCCTTGTTCCTGATATAAGGCTCCGCTATCTGCTGCATGGCAATGGCGGTCTGCACTCTGACGGGAACATCCAGCTGTTCAAGTCCGTCCGCAAGTGCAAGCGAATTCATTACGGTTGCAAGCATTCCCATGTGGTCCGCTCTTGTTCTGTCCATGTTGCCGCCGGTACGTCCGCGCCAGAAATTTCCGCCACCGACTACTATTCCGACTTCAACGCCCATATTGACACATTCTTTTACGGCTTCGCAAACAGAATTGACGGTATCAAAGTTGATACCCATCTTCGCATCGCCCGCAAGAACTTCGCCGCTCAACTTTAAAAGTATACGTTTGTAAACAGGCATATCCTCAACTCCTTCAATAATATTACAACAAATTTCACGTTATGTAAAGAATTTTTTTACTTTGTGAGTTCCTTTAACTTTTCACCCGCCGAAAAAGCTTTTTCAATATACGACGGCATCAGATCAGAGAGAGTTTTTCTGTGAAGCGCTTCGTTTTTGAGTAATTCGGAAAACGCATTTGCAAGACCGTTTTCATCGCTCAGTTCATCAATCGGGACAACAAAACCGTCTGTTTTGCCGAAAAGATCCTTTGCAATATTAACGGATTTTACGCTGTATCCGAGTACAAGCGTCGGCACTCCCGATGAGTAAGCGGCAATCGTAGAATGTGTTCTTGCACCGATAAAAGCTCTGCACCTTGCTATAAAGCCTTTAATCTGCTTGGCCGAATACTCTTCGTCGAGCATCAAAACCCTGCCTGATTCTCTGTACTTTTCATACAGCTTCAAAAGCGGCTCTCTGTCATCGTTGGATTTCCAAAAAACATGAGGAATAAGCAGCACGGAATTATCCGTTTCGTTTAAAATATACTCAACAAGTTTTTCGTACGACTTCATTCCGAGCCCCTTGGACTGTTCACTCTCATACCTGAAAACAAGAGGACTCGCATTGATTCCGACGGTCTTCCCTTCCCTGAATCCTTCGGGCAAGGGCAGATACTCCGTTTCGAGAGTGAATGCCGGATCGGGATAAAGATAAATATTCGAAAAGCCCTTTGATTTCAACAGTTCATAAGTTTCGCTTTCCCGGGCAAAAATCCAGTCGTACTTGCGAAGATCCTTCTCGTTGTAGTGTGAGAAAGAACTTTCATCGAGCGAACAACCCCAGAGAACGGTTTTTTTGCCGAGCTTTTTCAGGACCTCGTGGAAAGCATAAAAAATATTGTTTTCTCCGTAGCAGTAATTGTCTCCGCCAATCGAAAGAAAAACTCCGTCTTCTTCAAGGGGAAGAGATTTAAAAAGCTTCGAATAAAAGTATTCATCGGCTTCATGAGCTGACTTTTTTGACAAAAGTTTAATTTTCACCTTGTCGAAGAAGCTGATGAGCTCACCGGATTTATCTTCGAGCATCATGTTCTCGACGGAAGATACGTCCTTGTATCCGCTCTTATCGTCTTGTTCTTTCGCCATGGAATAAAGACGCACAAAGCAGTCACTGCAATACTTTTTGAGCATGGCAGATGTAGCGGTTACTATGGCCTCACAGCCTCGGTTACCGCTTCCTCCGTGAAAGTAAAAAGCAAATTTCTCCATACGTCTTTCCTTTACATTATTCTACGATTTCAGATTCATGCGAAACGTCCATAATACGGCTTCTTCCCCATGAATCCGCCCACATTCTTCCGGCATCGTCTTCGACTTTATTTTCCTTGTCATTACCGACATTCAATACCGAAACGAAGAACGCCTCGGGTTCAACGGCATCAATATTGTCGTAATTGTCGAAAACGGATCCTTTTGTAAGTGTAAGACTTACCTTGTAATCTCCGGGTGCAAGATTATGCTTGTGAATGGTAACGGTTATATCCTTAAATTCGCCTTCCTTGAAGGATTCATTCATTGTAACGAAAGCTGTCGCCGCAGAGGCACCGTCATCTCTGCCGAATCTCACTCGGAGATTGATATTATCTATATCGACAAGCGCCTTCGTTCTGAAAACGAACTTGATCGGCTCATCCCAGTTATAAACGCACTCATCGTTGTCAAGCACATCGACAGACTGCAACACAAGCTTGTCAAGCTTATATCCGCGTGTTCTGGGCACCTCTGAAAGATCTCGGTGTCCGACTCTGACGGTTTCGTAAATGCCGTTATAAAGCTTGATGGCTTCTTCGACATTACCTTCATAAATCATCTTACCGTGTTCAAGCACGATTGCTCTGTTGCAAAGTCCTCTGACAATGTTCATGACGTGACTGACACAAAGTATCGTCTTGCCCGATCTTGCTATATCGGACATACGGTTAAGGCATTTTTCCCTGAATTTCATGTCGCCGACGGAAAGAACTTCGTCGACAATGAGAATGTCGGGATCAAGCGTCGAGGCAACTGCAAACGCAAGCCTTACCATCATACCGCTTGAATATCTTTTTACGGGAGTGTCGATAAACTGTCCTATTTCGGAAAATTCAACGATGCCGTCGAAGCGTCTGTCCACGTCTTCCTTGCTCATGCCGAGAATGGCACCGTTAAGGTAAACGTTTTCACGTCCAGTAAGTTCGGGATTAAAGCCGGTTCCGACCTCGAGCATGGCGGCAATGATTCCGTAATATTCGATTGAGCCTTCGGTCGGCTCCGTAATTCTCGAAATGAGCTTCAGAAGAGTCGACTTGCCTGCACCGTTTCTGCCGACAATTGCCAATCGGTCACCCTGACGTACTTCGAACGAAATATCCTTGAGCGCCCAAAAGTCGTTTTTGTCATATTTATTGATTCGGTACTTTAATTTGTCCATCCCGGACCCGTCAACCGGATAATCCTTGATGTTTTTTATCACGTATTTTTTACCGATATTGTTAACCTTGATAACTATCGGTCTTTCGTCCTTATTACTCATATTTGCACAATCCTCCTTCTCTTTTTAAACAAGGTCAACGAAAGTACGTTCGCCCTTACGGAACGCTTTGATTCCGAGAGGGAGGAAAACGGCGATACATACCAGTGCCGAAATGAATGACGGCCAATGAAAATCGTTGGTGGGAATAATGCACCAGCGGACCGCATTAACAACTCCGGCAACGGGATTGAGTGAATAAATGAAACGCAGTTTTTCAGGAACTGACTCGACCGCTACGGTGAAGGAATATGCTACGGGAGTAACATACTGTCCTACATGAACGAGGAAAGGTATTGCCTGCTTAAGGTCACGGAATCTTATGTTGTACGGTGACAAAAACAAGCCGACAGAAAATCCGAGAACGATCGGAAAAACGAAAAATAACGGTGCAAGAATCAGCCTCCAGCTGGGAGTGAATCCGCTGGTAAAGAAGCTTATGAGAATTATAAGAAGTAAAACAACAAATGAAATCAGAGAATCTATGATTGCCGCCAGAGAAGCTCCTATCGGAGAAATGATTCTCGGGAAATAAACCTTTTTCATCAGAGCGGCACTGGAAACAAACGTCGAAGATGTAATCGTCAGATTCTTTGAAAAAAGTGTCCAGGGAATTATACCCGCATAAACCATTATCGAATACGGTGCATCACCGTCTGATGCGAGATTTGCAACGTTGCCGAAAATAAACGACATGATAAGCATATTGACTACGGGATTGATAATAGACCAACCGAGTCCGATAATCGTCTGCTTATATCTTACCGTTATATCCCTTTTTGCAAGATTTAAGGCGAGTTCACGGTATCTCCATATATCTTTCCAATACTGAGAATTCCTGCCGTTGGGTTCAATAACCGTTTTCAGCATACGCTTAGAAGTGCCTTGTAACTGATCTGCCATGCCGTAATACTCCTCCTATTCTTTAACTGAAAGAAAAACTGCTCTTTCACTTTCCGACGAAACTTCTCGTTCGGAAAATCCGTCATAAATTTTTTTAACGGTAAAACCGTTCTTTTTTAATATGTCCGTAATAGCCTCAAGGTCGTATGCGCGTTCAGAAAACGCTTCGCCGTACCTTTCGTACACACCGTCGGTGTATTCAAAAAAATCCAGATTTATTTCAACCGTGCAACCGTCATCGGAAAGCTCGTTCTGCCACACACAGTAAACATCGTCCGTATCGTAAACAAACGTATTGTCGGCAAGAACATTCCTGTGCTTATAAAGGGTATTCACATCGAACAGAAAGACTCCGCCCTTTTCCGTAAAAAGCGAAACCCTCTTAACGGTTGCCTCAAAATCTTCAATACTATCAAGATGATTCAGGCTGTCAAGTGCACAGACTGTTCCCCTTACCGTACCGTAAAGGTCGATTTCACGCATGTCCTGACATAGAAAAAGTATGTTTTGCGCTACACCTTTTTCCCACATTTTTTCTCTTGCACGCGAAAGCATCTCTACACTGCCGTCAACTGCAATAACATCGTATCCGCTGTCGGACATTCTTTCGGATAAGCTGCCCGTTCCGCAGGCAAGATCCAGCAAAATGCCGTCTTTGATACCGCACGAAACCAGCAATCCACGGTAGAAATCCCACATTTCATCATAGCTGACATTTGCCGTTAAGCCGTCATAAAAGTCAGAAAATATACCGTAGCCGCTCATTCTTCTTCCTTGATTCTGTCAAAAATCTTTTCGTAGCCGTTGCAACCGAAAGCAAGTGATCTGTTTACTCTGCTGATCGTCGCGGTGCTTGCGCCCGTTTCTTTCACAATCTGACTGTAAACACAGTTATCGGTAAGCATTTTGGCGATAAGAAGTCTTTGCGTAATTGATTTAAGCTCCGGAATTGTGCAAAGGTCGCTGAAAAAGGCTCTGCACTCGTCCATGGTTTCGAGTGCAAGTACCGCCTTGTACAAATAATCACAGTTGAAATCCTTTGAATCGTTTCTCATGACTGCCTCCAATTCTTTTATACAAAATAGAAATAACCCATTGTTAACATTACCGCCACACAGAAAAGTGAATAAACTCTGACGGTAAGTCCCGATTTCGTCGCAAGAAGAGCTTTCGAAAAAGTACCGTGCTCCTTCTTGAGTGCTCTCATCTTTGCGGGGTTGAAGCCGAGATAAAGCTCCGTTATCTCGTAAGAAACCGAATACATCAGGAAAGTTGCAAATGCACTGAACTTATATGAAGTAAACAGCTGAATCGCAAGTCCCGTGAGCGGAAGAACGGCAAGAAAAGCACAAAGAACATATGCACCTTTTTCATCGCCGTGTTTACCGTCGAAAATAACTTTATCCGCAACGAGCCAGAAAACAAGGAAGAAGCTGATAATTTCAGAAGCAAAAACATTTCCTGAAAACGCAAGGAACAAAGGAATGTAACAAAATACGGGCCAGATAATATATTCCTCGATACCGTAAATAAATTTCACGAACGACGACGGCTTTTTATCGGATGAATATGCCATCAGATCCTCGTACTTATCTAATGCAATGGCTCCCGACCTGTATTTTTCCTCTACCTCGGGACGGTAATTTCTGGGCTCGGGAATTGCAAAACGGACCGTATAAAGCAAGAGAAGCGTCAGCCAGACAAAAGTGAAAACATTGTAGCTGTGTTCAGACATGAGCTCCAAGGTGCCGCCGTGAAGCGCAATTTCTTCCACGTAATCAACAACGAAGCGATCATAGCAAAGGCAGAAACAAAGTGATGTACCGAGTCCGCCCAGTGCTCCGAGAGTGAATTCCATGAATTTCCAGCTTCCGACAAAACCTTTTCTTTGAAGAGCTCCGAGAATATATTTTCCGTCTTCTCTTTCGGCGGAAGTTGCTGTCTGAAAATGGTTGCCGATAAAGAAGCCGAGTCCTCCGCTTACGAATCCGACAACCGTCATTATTACCGCGAACCACTCTCTTTTAATGGCGGCAAAAAGTGCTATATAAATGCAGAGCATTAACATTCCGCCCCAGATCTCAAAACGCTTCACGGAGAAATAGAATTTCGGAAACTTGTTCTCGGAAGGCTTCTGCGGCCAATTGAGCAAAAAGAAGCCGAGCCATTTTGCTGCGGGAAGAAGGGCAACAAAGATGATTATCTCGTAAAGCTTGAATCTGCCTGCCAGCATGGCAAAACAAAGTCCCATGATACCGCCGAAAATGCCGAACCAGTTTGCACCTTTTATAAAAAGTCCCGTTCTGCCGTGCCAACGGATTTTTTTGTCCTTATTGTAGGAAAGTCCGATGGTTTCGCCGTATGTATGCGCACCGCCGAAAAACATGGCGGCACCGCCTGCCGCTGCGGGAATTGCGAAAAGAGAGCTTACCGGCAGAGAGTTACACGCAAATGCGAATATAAGACCGAGTGCGGCACCGGGAAGCACGGCACCCTTTTCGCCGCCGAGAATCGTACCTCTCATGCCCCACGTGTAAGAACCTGCAACGGTTGCCAGAATCACTGTGAAAATAATCATTCCGATAGACATAATTTCACCTCTTAAAACAACGAATATGCCGAAACAACAATAACCGCCGACAAAACCAGGAACCAGGACAGAGTAAAGAAATAGCCTCTGGTCCTGACGAACCAGCTCATTTTCGGATCTTTAATCGGTTTGGTGAACGCATAAAGCGCTTCGAGGAAGACGTAGAAGAAAGTGTACATGACGAGCCTTACCATCATGGGGTAGCCGTCGGGAAGAAGTATTTCTCCGATTAATGCCGCAACGGCAACCACGGCACAGAATACTTTTATCAATTTCGCTCCCGTGCAATTGTCGACGCGGTCGAAAATGTTCTTTTCAAGTGCAACCCAGAGAATAAGCAGGAACACGGTAAGACGTGCCATGTATGTACTTCCGAGCAAATTGATGCAAAGAATAAGTGCGAAATACACGGCTCTTTCCAAAAGCTCCATGGCTCTGAGGTTGGAAAGCTTTTTGAAGAAATACTGGACGATCATGAGTACGGCGAGTGCAAAGGCGATCCACGCGATCGGCTTTCCCGCGTCGCCGAGCGGATTCCATAAACCGTCGGTTATATAGGAAACCGCAAGCTTCCTTACTGCATTGATGCGAAGGAAGAAATAAAGTGAAAGACCTGAGCCGCCTAAAAGACCGAGAGTAAACTCCATTATCTTCCAGTTGTCGATGTAGCCGTTTTTCTGGAAGTAACCGAAAATGTATTTTCCGTTCTTTCTCGGAAGGCAGGTAATGTAGTAAAGCCAGATTGCGACAACCCAGCCGATTGCACCCGAAACCACACCGGTAAGTGCGAAAAAGAACGAAAACCAGTCGCCTTTAACGGCAGTTAATGCAAGCACTGCCACGAGAGTCAGGAAGTTGCCTCCCCACTCCTCTCTGCTGTTACGTGAAAAATAAACCCTGGGATATAAGCCTTTTTCCGTGTCGTAGGGCTTATTGAAAATCTTGATTCCGAGAAGCTGTATAAACGGAATAAGTGCACAGATTATCACTATCTCGAACCACTTGTACACCGTTCCGCTCATCGCAACGAAGCTTATTCCGAGAAAAGCACCGCAAATTCCGAACCAGTTTGCCCCTTTGAGCATAAGTCCGGTATAGCCGCGCCTCAGATTCCAAATATCGGAATCCGGTCGAATGATCATTTCCATGGTCTGTGCGTAGGGCTCAAAGCCTCCGTATCCCATGGCAAGACATCCCACGGCGGAAAAGATGAAGGCATTGTCCTCGACAACGGGGATTCCCGAAAGCTTGGCGATAAACAGTCCGAGAAGCGCACCGGGAAGCATCGCACCTTTTTCTCCGCCGATAATGGCACCTCTCATGCCCCAACCGTAGGAAACCGCAATGCCCGTGAGTAGGACCGAAAACAATAATACTGATAACGTCATTGTTTCTCTCTCCGTTCGTTTTTAATAAATTCAGCGGCACGCTGTCCTGCAATCGCACCCTCTCCGACTGCCGTGGAAACCTGGTTAAGACCTCCTATACAGTCACCTGCCGCATATAAACCCCTGATTGCCGTCGACATATTTTCATCGACGGTTATATAACCGTCTTTTGTTGCAATTCCGAGTTTCAGCGCAAACTCGAATGCACCGGGAGTTTTTGACGCAATAAAGACACCGTCAAGCGAAACAATTTCGCCGTCTTGCGTGATTATCGATGAAACTTTCGTATCTCCCGAAATTTCCGACAGTTTTTTTACGTTAACGTTAAACTCACCGTCATCAGCAATCTGTATGCCGTTTGTAAAAAGCGTTATGTCGGAAGTAAACGCCGAAAGCTGTCTTGCTTCGCTCTTTGCATATTCTCCGCTTCCGATAACTCCGACCTTCTTGTTTCTGAAAAAGAAGCCGTCACAAATTGCACAACGGCTGACTCCTCTGCCGAGAAATTCTTCTTCACCTTTTATGACGGGTTTTGTCACACTTTTGCCGACAGCAAGAATTAAAGCTTTCGATTCAAATGTGCCGGCGGTCGTCGTGACTTTGAATCCGTCAAAAGCATCGACTGCCACAACCTCTGCATCGACAATTGCTCCTCCGAGTGAGGAAAACTGCTTCTTTGAATTCTGCAATAAATCCGCGCCGCTGACAGTACCGTTTGTTCCGAAATAGTTATCGACCTTTCGTGCCTTTGCGAGGGCCCCGCCGTCTTTTGCAATCACAAGCGTTTCGGCACCTGCTCTGACGGAATATATTCCCGCAGAAAGCCCCGCAGGACCTGCACCGATTATTATTACATCAAACATAATTACTACACTTTCATATCTTAAAGTTATACAAATATTATTATACCAGTTTAATGAAATATGTCAATAACAATTTAAATTGCTAAAACAAAAACGTGAGAAATAAAAATCTCTCACGTTTTGATAGTATCCGATTTACTGTTCAAATCTCCATACAATTTGTTTGATAACGGAAATACCTGCCGTATTTTCATAAAACACCGTGAGAATATCACCGTTTTCAAGCTGTACGGAAGCAGGATATCCGAGATCACCGCTTTCGCCCTCATCGTAAAGCACATTATCGGTATTCCATGTTTCACCGCCGTCCTTGCTGTACATCATTCTTATGCCGTAAGGTGCGTTTCTGTAACCGTATACAGATATAAGAGTTCCGTCACGAAGCTGCAAAAGATGTGCGGGTGCACCGCCCGTTTCGGAAAGAATCATATGCGGCTTTGTGAACGTCATACCGCCGTCGACGGATTCCGACTGAAAAATCGTAAAGTAATTCTGCTCTTTATATCTTCCCTGAACTCTTATATGAACAATAATCTTGCCGTCGGGAAGGACTGTTGCATGAGGCTCACAGTTGAGAAGCTCTTTTGCAACATTTTCTATTGTCGAAAGCAACTCATAAGCTCCGTCGGCACTAACCTTGTAAACGGCAACGGTATCCGACTCATTGTTGCAATCCTTGCAGAAAAACTTACAACCGACATAAATTATTTCGTCTTTTTCGTTAAGACACGGACCGTGAGGCGAAGATATGGGAATTCTGTGGATTTCTTCAAAGGTTACGGCGTTATCCCGGCTGAAAACAAATGTCGAACCGAGATACTTTTCCTCGGACTTTTCTGCATCGACAACGTCCAGATATCCGTCAATGTAGGGATCTTTCTTATTTTCGTTCCAGCCCCTTTGAGTTTCAATCTTATTATTGAAACTCGTTATCATGACGGAACTTTCACCGAATGCAAGAATTCCGCAGTCACGGTCATCGAGAGGGGTATCGATAACGACGGCCGGTCTTGTCCATGTTTTACCCTCGTTTTCGCTGTAACAGATTATACCTTTCCCGAACGGACAGACGTGTCCCACTCTGAATCCCGAAGCGACCATCGCAAGTCTGCCGTTTTTTAGTCTTTCGACACTCGGCCATCCGAAATAACCGTTGATTGAATTGTCGGGATTTGAGCAGATTACTTTCGTTTCAAGAATTTTAATCTTCACTGAAAATCCGTCCTTTCATAAATAAATAGCTTTTGCCTTTTTCGGAATAAAACCTGTTTTCAACCTTTTCATTTGTGTAGGCATCGTAAAGCTCATCACATACGATTTCATACTCACCGTCTTCCGCCGTATGCACAAACAAAAAGCTTTCATTTGAAAATACCACGGAATCTTTTCCGCAGTAAATATGCACTCCCGACTCTTTACAGAAACTTCTGAAATATGACGGAGGCTTATTAAAGTTTTCCGCTGTCACCGTACAAACGGGGACGTCCTTCTCTTTTGCATATTCTTCTATAAAGCTGCTGTAAGGTGTTTTTATCGGTACGATTGAAATGAATGCCTTGTATTTTTCCTTCACCTTGTCAAAATCCGACGAAAGATACACGTCGTACGGCGTTCCCATAAGTCCGATACCCTGTCTTACTCCGCTGCAGATTCCTCCCTCACCGTTTTCAAGAAAAGCATAACATTTCTCATCGATGAAGACGGCAACCTCACTGTCACCCTTCATATTAACCCCGACACACTTTTCAGATAATTCGCGGGCAACTTTTGCAAAATTCATGTAGACTTCATCGGCATACCATCCGCCCCACATATCGAACCACCAACCGCCGTGTCCGTTTACGAGGTTTCGTGCATGGTGCATTTTCATTATTTCGAGGGACTTCTCGGCGGAAGGTCCGTACCATATAGGCGCATTATACCGCGGGTTGTCGTTGACAGGTTTTGACAGATGTGTTCTCACATCGTTTTCCGCAAAGAAAAGCTTTCCGTGAAGCTTTACCGAATGTACCGGCATCATGTAAGCATGATCGGTACCGACTTTTCGTCCCGTGGTATATGTAAGCGGCGAACAAAGAAAATCTATATCTTTACATTCCAGAAGCACCGAAAGCGAATGATGTGCAAATTTTCTCTCGCACAACTCCATGGTGTATCCGTAAAAGCTTCCGACCACAAGTCTTCCGCCCGTCAGATTCTTTAAGAAAGAAGCAAATTCACAAATTCTCTTTGCGTTAATATCGGAAAGGAATCTGTAATAACCCTCTGCGCTGTCGGGGTATTCTCCGCTTTTTACACATACCGAAAACTTTTCTCTTGATCTTTCACCGATAAAAGCATTGTAATCATGGGGAATCCATTCCTCGGTATTGCCGCCCGCTATCTGATATCCGACAATATTGTCTTTATAGTGCATGGAATCGACGTGGGCTATAAATTCGCCGAGTCTTCTTTTCACTTCGTCTGCCCAGATGTCGGAAGAAATACACGGTCTTTTGCTGTCGGGAAAATCGTCTGTTCCTCTGTCGCAAAGTTCATCCGCGTGAGCATTTTCCCAAAGGCTCGAAGGCGAAACGTTTACCCTCGGAAAAATCATTGCATCGGGACACACTTCGATAATTTTCTCTATATTTCTGTCGAACTCATCATAATACGGAATATCCGTGTCAAAAATTCCTTTTGAAAAAACCTCGAGATGTGATGAGTCATTAAGAAAATTTGTACCGAAGAACAATGAAACGGAATACAGCCTGTATCCTCTTTTTGCAAAATCTTCGTAACGCGCATTATCATTCAGATATGTAATATACGCTGTTCCTTCAACGGGTTTTCCGTTAACGCAAAGATACTGTGCTGTGTTTATCGTCCTGATACTCGATCGGACTGACATCAGAAATCACTCACTTTACAATAAGAAGTACCGATTCATGCGGTCTGAGTGCAGCTTTTATTTCATTTCCCGAAACTTCGAACACATTATTGTTCCACACTTCCTCAACAGCGGAAATATCTGTTTTTCCCGCCTCTTCAACAGTGCATGAAACCGTTTTCGCTTCGTCGGAAATGTTGAAAAGTCCGAGATAAACCGTTCCGTCTTCCTCGGTATTTTTCCAGACCGCCTGAGTTTCATCACGTTTAATCTGAATTGCAGGATTATCACACTTATTGATCATTATAAGCTTTTCGTTCGTCAGAAGCGACAGAGTCCATTCATCATTACTCATTAATTCGCCGCCCATCATCAACGGAGATCTGAAAACAGACCAAAGATTCATCATGGTACGCTGTTCATCGTGTGTAAAACGAGTATATCTCGGATCGCCGAAGCCGATGTTGATTTTTCCGATGGGAAGCATATCGCAATCGGGCCAACGTCCCGGTGCCACGTGAGTCTGCCATATTTCACAGCGTCTGAACATATCTTTGAGTAAATGCCACTCATCCCAGAAATCGTCGGTTATTCTCCAGAGGTTCGCATTTTTTGAAAGATGCCAGCCTTCCTCGACAATCGAAGGTCCGGGTGACAGACTAAGAACGATTTCTCTGCCCGTTTTATCAATGGCATTTCTTATCATTTCAATCTCATGCTTGCCCGAATAAGGATCATTGATATAAAGGTTTGTATTCGCAATATCGTCTACCTTTACATAGTCAACTCCCCACTCTGCATAGAGCTCAAATATGGAATCGTAATATGCCTGTGCGCCTTCATTGTCCTTCTGAAGTCCGAACATATCACCGTTCCATCTGCAAATCGATGACGGCACGGCTATCTGCTTTGCAGTGTAGTCGCTCCCTTTTATACTTACATCTTTATAAACTGCCTGTCTCGGAATTCCTCTCATGATATGTATTCCGAATTTAAGTCCCATATCGTGTATCTTCTGAGCGATAGGTGCAAATCCCCTTCCGTCCGAAGCACTCGGAAAACGTCTGACGGCGGGCAGGAGTCTGCCGTATTCATCCATTGTAAGCTCGGCAAAATCTCTGTACACGCAATCTTCGGAGCCGGCAAGAGGATCACTCCACTGAATGTCGCAAACAATATACTGCCAGCCGTATTGCTTAAGATTTTTTGCCATGTATTGTGCATTGGAAAGAAGCTGCTCTTCATTGACGGTTGCGGCATAGCAATCCCAGCTGTTCCAGCCCATGGGCGGAGTCAGCGCGAATAAGTCTTTTTTATAAATAGTATTTTTCATATTTCTACCTCCATGAACAGTATAATCCATATTGATTTTTTTTACAACAATAATTTTAATTTTTACTATACAACAAATTCAAAAAGTGTTATAATTAAAATATAAATATCAAGGAGTGGTTTTGTGGATCTTTTAACATATAAATGTCCGAACTGTGCAGGTGCCATCGTCTTTGACAGCACAACTTCTCAGTTCAAATGTGAAAGCTGTGATTCGTTATTTACTCAGGAACAGCTTGATGCTTCCGTAATGAAAAAAACATCGGAATATCAATCGGCTCAGGACTACAACTGGTCCGAAAACTCTTCAAACGAAGAGCTTTCCGACATCACGACGTACATATGCGAATTCTGCGGTGCTCAGATAGTGACCGAGCCCACGACGGCAGCCTCGGAATGTCCTTACTGTAATAACCCTATAATCGTCACGGACAAAATCTCGGGCGGTATCAAGCCCGATTATATCATTCCTTTTAAAATTCAGAAGGACGCGGCGGTTGATGCACTTAAAAAGTTTTACAAAAGGAAGATTCTCCTTCCGAAGCTCTTCAAGGACGAAAACAGGATCAAAGAAATCAAGGGGGTTTATGTCCCGTTCTGGCTTTACGACTGTGAAATCGATGCCGACATGGTATACGATGCAACGAAGGTCAGAAGATGGAGTGACAGCAAGGCGAATTACACCGAAACGAGCTATTACAGAGTTGTGCGTTCGGGTAACATGCTGTTTGAGAAAATACCGGTTGACGGACTTCTTAAAATGGATGATTCGTACATGGATTCCATTGAGCCGTTTAACTATTCCGAAATGATACCGTTTAACCCCGCTTATCTTTCGGGATTTATTGCGGACAGATATGATGTTGACATTGAGCAAAGCACTCCGAGAGCTACCGAAAGAATCGAAACAACCGCTGCCGATGTTATAAAATCTACCGTCAGGGGTTACAGTACCGTTAATCTCAACAGCAAAAAGGTCGGAATTATTAACGGCAGCGTAAAATACGCACTCTTCCCCGTGTGGCTACTCAACACCAAGTACAACGACAAAATCTACACTTTCGCAATCAACGGACAAACGGGCAAGCTTACGGGATCGTTGCCGGTTGACAAAAAGAAGAGAACAGGTCTGTTTCTCGGTATAGCGGCAGCTGTTGCCGCTATCGGGCAGATAATTGTTTTCTTTATGTGAGGAGGTACGGTCATGAAGAAATTATCATCTTTTGTGCTTTCTTTAATTCTCGTCTTAATGACTACGGTTACCGTCCTTGCTGCGGAAAGCTTTTTCGTCTTCGACAATGCCGATTATCTGACCGACGACGCCATTCAGAACATTGACACGTCGCTTGCTCAGTTCAGTGCCGACACGGATCATGCAATCTATCTTCTGACAAAATACTGCGACGAAAACCAATCCGAAACGAACGAATACGCAAAGAATTTTATTGATGTCAACGGACTCGGACTCGACGGCAAAACAGGATTAGTTGCGCTTATGGATCTTGACAGCGAAGTTCATGCGCTTTACAACTTCGGAGAAGGCAGTAAAGAAATATTCAGCAATGAGTTTGTCACCGCTTTTAACTACTCTCTTACCGTTTCGTATACTCAGAACAACTATGAAGAAGCTTTCATCGATGCAGTCAATAACACGTATACATACCTCGAAGACGGGACTTATTCTTTTATTTACAGCATTCAACCCGAAACCGAAAACATGTCTTCAATCGATAAGAAATATATTTCCGACGATGCCGACATTCTGTCGGATGAGGAAGAAGCAAAGCTGACAAGTCTTGCCACGCGCGTACTTTTCTATCATGACATCGATGCCGCCGTACACACCGTAAACGGCGTTTCGGGCATGACTATCGAAGAATATGCAGACAGATACTATACGGAAAACGGATTCAGCTATGACTGTATTCTACTGGTCATCGATCCCGTTTCAAGGGAATACTACTTTCTGACAAACGGCTATGCAACAACGGCTTTTTACGACACGAAGCTTGACAGCCTTGTATCTTCCGTCACGGAATTCCTTTCAAAAAATGACTACAATGCGGCTTCAACCGTCTTTTTTGAAAATGTGTACGGTTACCTTGAAGCGATTCACAACGATATTGAAATGAGCTACAGCTTCAACAAGCCGTCAAACATGATGACTTCAAACATTCTGAAACGTGAAGCGATTCTGATAATCGTTTCTCTCGCGGTTGCGGGTATTGTGATATTCATTCTCCAAAGGAAAATGAACACCGCTCATCAGAAAAGAGAGGCGAACGAATATTTAGTCGACGGAAGTCTCAACATCACTTCGGGCGGTGACTATTTCATCACCAAGAATATCGTGAGAGTTCCGAAGCAGTCAGGCAACTCGAATTCCGGCAGGAGCTCATCTTCATCTTCACGCGGAGGTCGCGGCGGTAAATTCTGAAATAAAAAACAAGCTGTATCGGACATCGAACGATGAACCGATACAGCTTTTCTTTTACAGATCTGCAATTTTTCTGATGAGTGACATACACTCCTCTTTGTTGATAATCTTCGGTACGGGATACTGCGGATTCCCCTCTTTCAGTGCTCTTTCGGCAATAGTTTCAATGTCCTTCTCTTTTGCTTCAAGATGCTCGGGAATTCCGAGATTTCTGTTGAGCTCTCTGACCTTCCGAATAAACAGCTTCGCTTTTTCTTCGTCCGTCTTCTCAACCGTGACTATTCCCGCAACGTCGGCAAGCTCGGAAAGACGTTTATATGCGGACGATCCGAACCATTCGAGAACATAGGGAAGAATTACCGCATTGGCAAGCCCGTGCGGTGTTCCGTACATTCCGCCGAAATTATGTGCTATTGCATGGACATAACCGACATAGGCTCTTGTAAACGCCACACCTGCAAGATAAGAGGCTTCAAGCATATTTTCTCTCGCTTTTATGTCTTTGCCGTCAGCATAAACTTTTTCGATATTATCAAAAATCAGACGTGTCGCTTTCTTTGCCGCCAGCTCGGTGTCTTTTGTATTGCTGTGTCCGATATATGCTTCAACGGCATGAGTAAGTGCATCCATGCCGGTTGTTGAAGTTATGTGAGGCGGAAGTCCGACGGTGAGCTGAGCATCGAGAACGGCAAATTTCGGTCGGAGCACGGGATCCTGAATCGCATATTTCTCATGAGTTTCGGGATCTGTGACAACTGCCGCAAGCGTGGTTTCGGAGCCCGTTCCCGCCGTGGTCGGAACTGCATAAAGAGTGGGAAGCTTTCTGAGGACTTTAAGCGTGCCCCGCATCTTCCGGACACTCTTGTTAGGACAGACCGCTCTTGCACCTGCAATCTTTGCACAGTCCATGGGAGATCCTCCGCCGAATGCAATAATCGCCTTGCAGTCATTCTCCTTATAAAGCTTGCAGGCATCTTCGATATTGTTGATTGTCGGGTTAGGCTGAGTACCGTCATAAACCGAAAACCTGATGTCATTTTCATTAAGTGCCTCGAACAGTCCGTCGAGAAGATGCAAGTTCATAAGCCCTTTATCCGTTACGACGAGAACACTGTCGTGACCGTTATTCTTGACAGTATGTGCAAGCTGTCTGACTGAACCGGCACCCTTGATAAGCTGAGGCTCCGACCAATCGAGAAATTTTACGGCGAATCTGAAAACCGCCTGATATGCCCTGCAATAAAAATTATAAATTGACATGGTAATCCCTCCGTTTTTGGATTATACCATTTATCCTCTCAAAATTCAAGTCGGAGTGTAACTTAAATTCCCCGACGCATATAATATTATAGAATAATCGGAAAGGATGGTTCTATGAATAACGATAAAATCGATCCCGTTATCGACAAATACAGACGTGAGTTAATGGAATTCAGCAAAAGGAATCCTAAATTCTCTTCCGAAGAAAAAAGCACGGCAGATGAAAATGACAGCGTCAGCGCCGTCGCGACCGTCGCCGAAAACGACGACACGACTTTAAACATTGACGAGAATGACGGTCTTTCAAATTTAAGGGAAAACGTATCGCGTATTGAATCTCAGAACGAAAGAATACCTACCGTTGAGGAAGGTACTGCAATAAGAGATGAGCTCATGTTCGCGGAATCGGCTGAAATGTATCCTCCGTACAACAACGGAACTTTAAAAGTGTACAGAAACATTGAAGAGTTTATCGTTGATAACCCGAGATCGGGATTTCTCCGTGTCCAGGTTTTTGCAGGTGAACAGACATTCCCGATTTCCAACGCAAATGTTGTGGTCAAAAAACGTTTCGACACAAGAGATAATATTTTTTATGAAGAACATACCGATTTAAGCGGAATAATGAGCAGAATAACTTTACCGGCTCCCGACAGAAGCCTGTCGATTTATCCTTCTTCGTTACAGCCCTACGCGACTTACGATATCGAGGTCACTCATCCGTCATACAACAGTGTCACCATAAAAAACTGTGTCATTTTTGACGGAATAGAAACCACTCAGCTCGTCGAAATGATTCCGGGAACGCGCACCGCGGGCGCCGACTCCAACACGGTAAACACCGAAATCTACGACACCATGAACGGAGGCGATTAAATGCCTGAACCGAGAATACCGACATATATAACCGTTCACCTCGGAGCGCCGACTTCATCAGCCCGAAATATACGTGTACCCTTTATCGATTACATCAAAAATGTTGCCAGCTCCGAAATTTATCCGACCTGGCCGAAAGAGTCACTCAGGGCAAATATTTTCGCTATCACGTCATTCGCCCTGAATCGTGTCTATATCGAATATTACAGATCTCAGGGTTACGATTTTGATATCACAAACGATACGGCCTTCGATCAGTCATTTATCCCGGGACGGGAATATTTCAACACGATAACAGCAATAGTGGATGAACAGTTTAACAGCTACATTGCACGCTCCGATCAGATTCAGCCGCTGGCTGCTCAGTATTGCAGCGGAAGAGGCACCACCTGTAACGGTCTTTCGCAATGGGGAACGGTCGATCTTGCTTATAACGGCTACTCATCACTGCGAATTCTCCGCACCTATTACGGAAACGATATTTACATCGTTTACAATGCACCTACCGCCGTAAACATTCAGTCATATCCCGGCACTCCCTTCCGACTCGGAAGTGCCGGAGAAGAGGTACGTACAATTCAGCGCCAGCTCAACAGAATTGCCGCCAATTATCCCGCCATTCCGAAAGTGGAAGTCAATGCAGGAATTTTCAACGGCGCAACAAGAAAATCGGTTATTGCTTTTCAGCAGATATTCGGACTCGCCGTTGACGGAATTGTCGGCAAAGAAACTTGGTACAGACTAAAATATATCTATAACAGCGTAAAACGTCTGTCAGAGCTTTACAGTGAAGGAATCACCATAAGTGAGGTTGAGAGAATGTACAGCCGTGTACTCAGGCGCGGTGACCGAGGTATGCCCGTATGGACCATTCAGTACTATCTGAACTTCCTTGCGTTCTTCAATCCCGCACTGAAAGAAGTTGATTCCGACGGAATTTTCGGACCTCAGACGGAAGAAGCTGTCAAAGTATTCCAGCGCTATTACGGTCTTACCGATGACGGAATCGTCGGCAGAGCTACGTGGAATCTTCTGACGGAAGCGTACAACGGTGTGCTCTATGCTCTTCCCGAAGAATACAAGAGCTACTCGTCATTACTTTATCCGGGATACTTCATCACCACGGGTTCCTCGGGCAAAATCGTTGAACAGCTCCAGACCTTCCTTCGGGTAATTGCTCAGAATAATCCGTCGGTACCTCTCATCACCGTTGACGGAATTTACGGTAACCGTACAAGAAATGCCGTTCTTGCCGTTCAAAGAATTTCCGACATACTCGAAACGGGAGAAGTCGGTCCCGTAACATGGAATGCCATTGTAAATCTTTATAATGAATACCGCTGAAAAAAACAGTCAAAATAACTGTGTATGTAATATCTGCACAGTTATTTTTTTGGTGGTAATTATGAATATATCGGGAAATTTTACAGAGGATGTACAATCGTTTGAAACAGCTCTCGGCTACGGCAGAAGCTTCGATATCGTTTGCAGAACACTGAGAATCAATTCAAGAGATCTGAAGATGTATTTTGTCAACGGAATGGTAATCAACGAAATATCGACAAAAATTGTCGGAGATCTGTGTGCGGAAACAGAAACAGCGCCTCAGTTTTTTCTCAACGCACAGAGCTTTGCCGACAGATTTATTCCTTTCGCCGAAACCGGTCTTTGCGACAATTTTGAAGATGCCGTCACCTTTGTTCTGTCGGGACAGGCAGCGATAATCGTTGACGGATTCGATAAAATAATAACGGCCGATATCAGAAGCTATCCCGCCCGTGAACCGCAGGAGCCCGAAAACAACCGTGTTCTTATAGGTCCTCACGAGGGATTCAGCGAATCACTCATCATGAACACAACGCTTCTTCGAAGACGTCTTCGCGATCCGTCACTTACAATAACTCTGATGCAGCTCGGAAAAAAATCCAAGCTGGATATTGCCGTCTGCTATTTCGACGGACGTGTTGACCAAAACACCCTGAGCAAGGTTATGAGCAAGCTTCAGAAAATAAATGTTGATACGATATGTATGTCACCCGAAGGCATTCTCGAGTGTCTGGTTTCGGGACATTCCTTCAATCCGTTTCCGCGGGTGCGTTACACCGAAAGGCCCGACTCGGCGGCAGCCTCCGTTGCGGAAGGCAGTATCATTATAATCTCCGACAACTCTCCTGCCGCCATGATCATTCCGACAAGCTTTTTCGACTTTTTGCAGGATACCAACGATTTTTATTTCCCCGCCTTTCTCGGCTCATTTCTCCGACTTGTAAGACTCACCGTTTTTTCTTCGACTTTGTTTCTGACTCCCGTCTGGTACCTTCTTATAAAAAATCCCGAAATCATCCCCGACCGACTGTCATTTATAAAAATCGAAGAAGCCGTCGGAGTGCCTGTCTTCGTTCAGCTAATCCTGATAGAGCTTGTAATTGATACTTTAAAGCTTGCCTCACTTAATACGCCGAACTCTCTGAGTAATTCTTTCAGCGTCATCAGTGCGCTTGTGCTCGGAGAGTTTGCCGTAAATGCAAAATGGATGACGTCCGAGGTAGTTTTATATATGGCATTTGTCGCAATTGCAAATTTCACACAGCCGAGTTTTGAACTCGGACACGCGTATAAGCTGTGCCGCGTATTTGTGCTCATTCTTACGGCTTTATTCAACTATGTCGGTTTTGCGGTCGGTTATATTCTCGTATTTGTTCTCGCAGCTTCGACTAAAACCGTCAGCGGAAGGTCTTACCTGTACCCACTGTTTCCTTTTAATTTCAGAGCGTTGAAACGTCTTATTTTAAGAGAATCAATCAACAGAAAAAACAATTAAATCCTATTAAACTATTGACAAATATCTTTGTATGGTGTAATATAAATGTTAGCATAGACTAACAACATTTTCGGAGGAAAACATGAAAACACTCAGAGATGTAAAAATCGGAAAAACAGCTAAAGTGGCAAAGGTTCACGGTGAAGGTGCCGTCAGACGCAGAATCATGGATATGGGCATCACCAAGGGTGTCGAGATTTATGTAAGAAAAGTCGCTCCGCTCGGTGATCCGATTGAAGTTACCGTCCGCGGCTATGAACTCTCAATACGCAAATCGGATGCCGATATCATTGAAATAGTTTAATTTTTCGGCTAAATGTTAGCACCTTCTAACAAAGAAAGGAAGATAAAATTGTCTGTAAAAATTGCTCTTGCGGGTAACCCCAACTCGGGTAAGACGACACTTTTCAACGCTCTCACAGGCTCTAACCAGTACGTCGGCAACTGGCCCGGTGTTACTGTCGAAAAAAAAGAAGGTCAGTTGAAGAGAAACCCGGATGTTACTCTTGTAGACCTTCCCGGAATATATTCTCTTTCTCCGTACACTCTTGAAGAGGTCGTTTCGAGAGAGTATCTTTTTAACGACCGTCCCGATGCAATTCTCAATATCGTTGACGGTACCAACCTCGAGAGAAATCTTTATCTTACCACTCAGCTTTCAGAGCTCGGTATCCCCGTTGTCATCGCAATCAACATGATGGATATCGTCAGAAAAAAAGGCGACAAAATCGACATCGAAAAGCTGTCCTCTGCTCTCGGCTGCAAAATTGTTGAGATTTCGGCGCTGAAAGGCATCGGGACGGATGAGGCCGCCGATGCTGCCGTTTTCGCGGCACAAAACAGCGCACCTTTAACGAAGCACTACTTTTCGGGTACTGTTGAGCATACTCTTGCGCACATTGAAGAAATAACGGTACACGATATGCCGGAGGAGCTTCAAAGATGGTATTCCATCAAGCTGTTTGAGCGTGATGCGAAGGTGCTTTCGGAGCTTAATCTCAGTGAAGATATTATCCGTCACATCGAAAAAGATATTACCGATACGGAAAAGGAGCTTGATGACGATTCCGAAAGTATAATCACCAACGAACGTTATAACTACATAGCCTCGGTTTTAAAGGATTCTTATAAAAAGAAAAGCACAAACAGACTCACTATTTCCGACAAAATCGACAGAATTATCACGAACAGAGTCCTCGCCATCCCGATTTTCGTGCTGATAATGTTACTCGTTTACACGATTTCAATCGGCACAATCGGCAACAGTACCGTAACCTTCATGAACGATACATTGTTCGGAACATGGATCATTCCTTTTGTCACCGATTTTCTCCGCTCCGTCAACTGTGCACCGTGGCTTACAAGCCTTATTGCCGACGGAATTTTCGGCGGTGTCGGATCAGTTCTCGGATTTGTTCCTCAGATGTTTATCCTCTTCTTCCTGCTTTCCATACTCGAAGACTGCGGTTATATGTCCAGAGTAGCATTTATCATGGACCGTGTTTTCTGCAAATTCGGGCTTTCGGGTAAATCGTTTATCCCGCTTCTTGTTGCATCGGGTTGCGGTGTGCCCGGAATCATGGCATCCCGTACCATTGAGCAGGAACGTGACAGAAGAATGACAATAATCACCACGGGTTTCATCCCTTGCGGCGCAAAAATGCCTATCGTCGGTTTTATAGCAGGCGCTCTCTTCAACAACAGCCCGTGGGTTGCCACTTCCGCTTATTTAATCGGAATCTCCGCCGTCGTCATCACGGGAACAATACTCAACAAAACAAAGGTTTTTGCAGGGAAACCCGCTCCTTTCGTCATGGAGCTTCCGCCGTATCACCTTCCCCTGCCCTCAAATATTTTCAGAGCCACGTGGGAACGCGGTTGGTCGTTCATAAAACGTGCAGGCACCGTTATTCTTGCCGCAAGTGTAATCATCTGGCTTCTTAACAGCCTCTCTCTCGATGGAGGTTTACACTACATATCGAACGGTACAGACAATTCAATTCTGAATTTAATCGGAAGTTTTATCGCCGTTTTGTTCAAGCCTCTCGGCTTCGGAACATGGCAGGCCGCCGTTGCAACCATTCTCGGCTTGCTCGCCAAGGAAGAGGTTGTCGGAGTTTTCGGTGCTCTCTCTTCGATGAACAGCTCCGATCTTGCTCACAGCCTCGTTGAAAACGGAAGTTCTGAGCTTGCACTCCTCGGTCAGGAATTCTTCTCGGGAAACAAGGTTTCTGCATTTTCCTTTATGATTTTCAATCTTCTCTGTGCACCGTGCTTTGCCGCAATGGGTGCAATACGACGTGAAATGAACAGCGCGAAATGGACCGCTTTTACTCTCACCTACATGACGGCATTCGCCTACGCCATCTCTTTCATCGTATTCCAGCTCGGTTCGCTCTTTAACGGTGACGGAAGCCTCATCGGCACAATTATAGCTTGTGCACTGATTATTACACTTTTATATCTCATTTTCAGGCCCAACAAGTATAAAACAAAGATAAACAAAAAATAAGGAGGTTTTAAAATGTCATTCATCTCGGAAAATCTCTCCACAATTATTATCACCCTTATTATTGCCGTGATTTTTTTCTCGATCATTGTCAAGGGAATCAAAAACAGAAAAAACGGCAAGCATTCATGCGGTTGCGGTTGTAACGGCTGTGCCGCATCGGAATTCTGCCATAAAAAGGAAGAATAGCCTGCAAATACTCCATTTCAATTTATTCATTTTTATTTTCGGAAGCAGAGGTGTCAATTTTTGAAATTTAAAGAATTCTTTTCCGATCTAAAAAAATTGAAGATTAAAAACTTTCTTCTTCTGTTTGTTGCAGGTTGTATCAACGCGTTCGGTGTAACAGTTTTTCTTGCACCGGTAAAGCTTTACGACAGCGGAATATCCGGTACTTCCATACTTCTTTCACAGATCACACCGGAATATCTCACACTGTCACTTTTCCTCGTGATACTCAATGTTCCGCTGTTTCTGTTCGGCTTAAAGAAACAAGGTCCGACATTCACCGTTTACTCGCTTTTTACCGTTTCAATTTACTCAACAGCTTCATGGCTGATAACAGACATACTTCCCATTGATGTCAGCATGGCTTCTCCTCTTGCAGGCGAAGATCTTCTTTTGTGCGCGTTATTCGGAGGTATGATTTCAGGTGTCGGCAGCGGTATGACGATAAGATATGGCGGTGCCATTGACGGTATAGAAGTTATGGCTGTAATTTTTTCAAAAAAGCTCAATATCACTGTAGGCACCTTCGTAATGGTTTATAATGTAATTCTGTATATAATCTGCGGATTCATTATGAAAAGCTGGATTCTGCCTCTTTACTCGATTGTAACTTATGCAGCGGGACTTAAAACCGTTGACTTTGTAGTCGAAGGCCTTGACAGATCAAAGGAAGTCATGATAGTCACCGAAAAACCCGACGCAATCAGTGATGCACTTGTAGATAACTTTGAGAGCGGAA
>JAZSPN010000064.1:0-46149 GCA_045537495.1 Acutalibacteraceae bacterium | reverse complement strand
GCCGACAGCGTAACGGATATCGGTGAAGGCTCATTCCTTCGCTGTGAATTTTCAAGCATCGATCTCAACCGAGTAAAGAACATCGGCAAGCTCTCCTTTGCATACGGCTCGTACATTTCGGAATTTTCCGCACCCGAAGTTCTGAATATCGGCTCTTTCTCCTTCGCATACAACGAATTTTCCGATGCGTTCAGTTTCCCGAGAGCCGTAGAAATCGGTGACTTCGCATTTTTCTGCTCCGAGATCACGGAAATTTCATTCCCCGATGTCAGGACAATCGGCAATCACGCCTTCTTCGCCACCGCCTTTTGGGGCCTTGACGACGACTCCCGCAATATGTTCTCGGCTCCCAAGACGGAATCTGTCGGCGAGTACGCTTTCGCTTATTCACTCATAGACTCACTCAGCCTTCCTCTCGCAAAGAGCATCGGAAAATACGCATTCGCCAACTCCTACGTTTCATATGTTAATCTTCCGTTAATCGAAAGAATCAACGACTACACTTTCTATTCTGCGTGGCTGATTTCCTCGTTTGACATTCCGAAGCTCAGAACGGTCGGTGACTATGCTTTCACCGGCTGTGAAATTGAAAAAGACACTCTCCCCCTCGTCGAGAGTGTGGGCGAAGGTGCTTTTATGTATTCGTATGCACCGAACGGAATTTCCTTCCCGAAGCTTACAAAAGCGGGTGACCGTGCCTTCGAATCATTTTATGCAAAAAGTGTATCGTTCCCGAAGCTTACCGAAGCAGGCAAATATGCTTTTGCAGGTTTGTCAACGGAAGACCTTGAAGGTGTCCGATTGGATTTACCGGAACTTATATTTGCAGATGACTATGCCTTCTCGTCATCCTCGTTCACAAGCTTCAACGTTCCGAAGCTCAAAAATATCGGGAACGGCACATTCATGTATTGTTATAATCTCGAAGAGATTTCCCTGCCGTCGGTCGAAAGCATCGGTGCCATGGCGTTTTGCGACACATTGATTACGGCGATTAAACTCCCCGACAGCATAAAGTATATCGGTGCACGGGCATTCAACAGCACGCCGTCATCATTTTTCGACACGACATTGATTGCCTCGGAAAATTCGTATACCGCCCGGTACGCAAAGGAAAACGGATACCGATTTGTACCGACGGGAACTGTCTTCACCGTAACCTTCCTGAATGCTTACGGCAGAGAAATCAGCGTACAGCAGGTTTCGGCAGGTGACGGCGCCGTCGCACCGAGAGCTCCCTTCCGCTTTGCTCAGACGTTCCTCTTCTGGGACACAAACTTCTCGTGCGTCTGTGAAGATATGACCGTTTCCCCCGTATATGAAAGTGTCTTCACAATCCTCTGGGACCGAATACTTACATTCTTCCTCGAGTTGTTCGGATTCTATTACTATTAATACAGACTAAGACACAAAAAACTCAGGGTTAGCAATAGCCCTGAGTTTTCAAATTATAACGTCGTGCGGTTTTCCTTTTTCCGAGGGTGCTATTACACCTCTTTTTTCAAGCTCGCGAACAAGCTTTACCGCCAGTTTTAAATCGGTTTTAAGCTTCCTCGACAGTGTTGTCGGGGAAATTTTTTTCTGTGTCTTTACGTACTCTTCGACCTTCACGATAAGCTTATCGAATAAAAAAGGACATTCCTTCGACTCTTCGAACGCATAGAGATACAAAATGTCCGATATCGAGAGATCCGCTCTCAAAAGCATATCGGGACGGCGCCTGAGAGTTCTTTCGAGAGATTTTTCTCTCTGCCACTGCTCTATGTTTTGGTGATTGCCCGACAGCAAAACCTCGGGAACTTCCCTGCCGTTCCATTCGGGAGGCTTCGTATACTGGGGATGCTCCAGCAAAAAAGAATAGTGACTCTCTTTTTCAAACGCTTCATCCGCCGCGAGAACTCCCGGTTCCATTCGGGCAATGCAGTCTGCCAGAACGAGTGCCGGCAACTCGCCGCCCGTCAGAACATAGTCACCGATCGAAATTTCTTCGTCAACAATTTCTTCGAGAACTCTCTCGTCGACGCCTTCATAGTGACCGCAGACAATCGCGATATTTTCGTTTGAGGCAAGCTCAACCGCTTTCTGCTGAGTAAGAGGCTTCCCCGCCGGTGACATGTATATCACGTACGGCTTTTTGCCGATTTCTTCACAGAGAGATCTGTAACAGTCGTATATCGGCTGATTCTGCATAACAAGACCAAAACCGCCACCATACGGAGAGTCGTCCACCCGATGATGCTTATCCTTGGTGTAGGCTCTGATATCGCGACAGTTTATTTCGATAAGTCCCGCACCGCGCGCACGCTTCATGATGCTTTCCGAAAGCACCGCTTCGCACATGGCGGGAAACAGCGTTAAAATATCAATCCGCATCGTCAAAGATCCCTTTCATCGGTCTTATAAGAATACGGTTATTTTCGACATCCGTTTCGATAACAACGATGGGTATCGCCGGAATAAGATACTCTTTTCCGTCAGACGACGTTATGTGCCATACATCATTGGCACCCGTATAGCTGACGTCCGACAGCGTTCCGTAGCATTTCTTTTCGTCGTCGGCATCGTACACCTCGCACCCTATAAGCTCACTGACAAAATATCTTCCCTTCGGGAGCTTCGCATCAGCTCTGCACATATAGAGCACTTTGCCTCTCATTGCCGAGGCAGCTTCAACGGTATCGATACCTTCAAGCATCAGAAGAGTAATATTCCCGTGCGGACGGCATGCACGCACTTTAAGCTCTTTTTCACCGTTTTCGTCGAGATACAGACGTTTAAAGCCCTTAATAAAGGACGAGTCGTCACACCACGGATCAACTCGCATTTCGCCGCGTAATCCATGTGTGCCGACTATCTGTCCTATTTCAAGATACCGCTTAATCAATTTCAACGGAAATCTTGCTGTTGCTTCTTGTCGAGGCAGCTCTCATAACAGTTCTGATTGCCTTTGCAATTCTTCCCTGCTTTCCGATAACTCTGCCCATATCCTTTTCTGCAACGTGCAAGTGATAAACCGTTACGCCGTCCTCGTCGGGCTCGTCAACAGTTACGTTAACTGCTTCGGGCTCCTCAACAAGTCCCTGCGCAATAATTGTAAGTAATTCCTTCATTGAAAGTTTTTCTCCTCTGATCAGATGATGCCGTTCTTCTTAAGGAGCTCCTTAACTGTATCTGTGGGCTGTGCGCCGTTCTTGATCCACTGCTGAACTTTTTCAGTGTCAACCTTGAACTCTGACGGATCTGTAAGGGGGTTGTAAGTGCCGATTTCCTCGATGAATCTGCCGTCACGGGGATATCTTGAATCCGCAACCACTACACGATAGAAAGGTGCTTTCTTTGCGCCCATACGGCGAAGTCTGATTTTTACTGCCATGATAATTTCCTCCAGAAAATAAAATATATTATAATAAAAATTATAAACCTTACATTTTGAAGCCGTTCATATTCTGCATACTCTGCATCATATTCATGCGCTTCAGCTGCTTTTTGGACTGCTTGCCGTTCATCTGCTTGAACATCTTCTGCATCTGTCTGAACTGTGCAAGCAACTTGTTTACATCCTCGACCTGACCTCCGAAGCCTGCCGCGATACGGCGTTTTCTCGAAGGATTGATGATGTCGGGATTTGCTCTTTCGGCAGGAGTCATCGAATAGATGATTGCCTTTATTCTGTTGAACTGATTTTCGTCAACATCGACATCTTTGATTTTGTTTCCGATGCCGGGAATCATTCCGAGGAGATCTTTTATCGATCCCAGTCGGTTTATCTGCTCAATCTGATCCATCAGATCGTTGAGATCAAACTTGTTTTTGCGAAGCTTTTCTTCAAGCTCCAGTGCCTTCTTCTCATCAAGCTTCTGTTCGGCTTTTTCGATGAGGGAAAGCATATCGCCCATGCCGAGAATTCTTGAAGCCATTCTGTCGGGGTGGAATACGTCGAGATCCTCAAGCTTTTCACCGACGCCGACAAACTTTATCGGCTTGCCCGTGACCGAACGTGCGGAAAGCGCCGCACCGCCTCGTGTATCACCGTCAAGCTTTGTAAGCATGAGTCCGTCGATACCGAGTGCATCGTTGAACGATGAAGCGACGTTTACGGCATCCTGACCGAGCATCGCATCGACGACGAGCATTATTTCGTGCGGATGTACCTCTGCCTTGATCGATTTAAGCTCACCCATGAGCGCTTCATCGATGTGCAAACGTCCTGCAGTATCAAGGAAAACATAGTCGTGACCGTGATCCTTTGCATACTTTACGGCTTCCTTGGCAATTGTGACGGGATTCGTCTGTCCCATTTCAAAAACGGGAACTCCTGCCTGTTCGCCGACGACCTGAAGCTGTTTAATTGCAGCAGGTCTGTATATATCGCAAGCGACCAACAAAGGTCTGCTTCCCTGATTTTTAAGCATAAGTGCAAGCTTTGCACAGTGGGTGGTTTTACCTGCACCCTGAAGTCCGCACATCATAACGATGGTCGGAGGATGAGGCGCCGTGTTGAGCCTTGTTCTCGTTCCGCCCATAAGCTCAATGAGCTCTTCGTTGACGATTTTTATAACCATCTGAGCGGGAGTAAGACTCTCCATAACCTGAGCACCGATTGCACGCTCTGTAACCTTTGCGGTGAAGTCCTTGGCAACCTTGTAGTTTACGTCGGCTTCGAGAAGCGCCAGTCGCACCTCTCTCATCGCATCGCGGACATCGCCCTCGGTAAGACTGCCCTTGCTTCTGAGTCGTTTAAACGCATTTTCAAGTTTATCTGAAAGACCTTCAAAGGCCACAAAATCACTTCCTTACTTATCCAGGAGTATCTGAGATATCGCCTTGATCTTGACGCTGTACTCGTTGATCTCTCTCGAAAGAGAATGACGGAGATTATAAGTGTTGATGAGATCGGAATACTCTGCGATTTCGTTGAGCCCCTGTTTGATCTCTTCAAAACGACGAACAAGACCTAACTTGTTTTCCATATCAAAAAGCTGCGTTTCCGCACGCTTTATAGCATCGCGGACACCTTGCCTGGTGATACCTTCGTTTGCAGCTATCTCGGAAAGAGAAAGGTCCTCGTTATAGTAATAGTCGAGAAAATCGTGCTGTTTTTGTGTGAGCATCTCACCGTAACAGTCCAGAAGACCGGCGATCTCGAGGTTTTTTGCCACTTTTTTCATCTCCCTAAGAAGTGTAAAGCCATAATCCTTTACAGGCGTTAATTATACATTAAAAACCTCTGCTTGTCAAGTGTATTTTTTGCCTTTTTCTCTTCATTTTCGGGGATAACTCTGTTTATAACCTGTTAACTTCGTGTGGATAAAAAAATCGGATCAATACGTTGTATAAACTGATCCGATTAGTCGCAATATATATTGTCGTTTTATAAACATCCGTGGAAAAAGCTGTTGAAAACTTTTTATTTTTTCACCGGAAGTATTCTGTTCGTGATAAATTCCGTCACCCCGAGATTTACAAGCGCCACGAATTCTTCTCTGTCATCCACCGTTTGTGCCACTATGCGATATCCTTCTTTTACCGCCTCGGGCACTGCTTCGCTGATATTTTCAACACTCGACGTTTTGAAGCATATGATATATCCCATTTCATCGGCCAAAGACAGAGTTTTTCCGTCAAGATTGTCGGACATATACCACAGTTCCGTATCAGCATCAATTTCTCTGTACTTCCGAAGAAGAGGCTCATTGTACGAGATCACCGCTGATTCTTCCGAGAATTCATCGAGAAGTTTTTTCAACGACATCAGCCCCTTGTCCTTCATTCTTTTTATTTCGATGACGGGCATCATTTTGTATTCTTTACAGACGGAAAGCACCTCTTTCAGCGTCGGCACTCTGACCACTTCTTCCATTTCCTCGATATTTGCTCCGTTATCGACCGAAAACCTTTTAATTTCCGTCAATGTGTATGCCGACACCTTTCCCGTGCCGTCCGTTGTTCTGTCAATTTTGTCATCGTGCATCAGCACAAGCTCTCCGTCGGCAGTTTCCCGTATATCAAATTCAACGCGACAAAAGCCCGTTTCACCCGCTTTTCTGATTGCTTCAAGCGTATTTTCGGGCATTACCGATGAAAGTCCTCTGTGTGCACAAAGTCTTATTCCCGACACGTCGTCAAGCTCCGTAAACGACAGCATCGGCACCGTTTCAACCGCCTTGATTCTTTTTTCCGCCTGCGCCGTAACGCGTCTTGCAAAAAACACTCCGCCGCCGACAATTACAGCAGTCAGCCCCGTACAAAGTAAAACTCCGAACAGAATTTTTATTTTTTTACCCATAAAACACCTCGGCCTTTTTTGTTATAATTCCCCCTTCCTTTCAAAATATTAAGAGGAAGACAAAACGCCTTCCTCTTTAAAACTGTTATTCTTCGTCTTTTTTCTTTTTGCTCATTGCAAGCATTCCCACTACCGATGCTGCAAAAAGAACCGTTACGGCAACCGTCGGCTTTGAGCCTCCGAGTTTCGGAATTTCTCCGCCGTATGTAACCGTTGAGAAAAGAACCGTTTCTTCGTCGCCGGCTTCTTGTGAGCCGTCGTCTTCCTCTTCTCCTTTATCGGCATCCTGCTTCGAAGTCTTTGTCGTCGTTTCTTTTTTATCCGTTTCTTCGTCTGCCGAGAAGGTTGTCGTTTCCTTCCTCGAATCCGTCGAGGAACTTATAACCGTTGTTCTTTCTTCAGTGTCGGCGCTGTCGGAAGGTGCTTTTGTTGCAGCAATTACTTCATCCGCATCATCCGATCCGTTATCTGCAACATCCTTAGAATCCTCGGGAGTTACAACAACGGTTTTTGTGGGTATCAGGTCGTTTTCGATTAAATCCTGACACATCTCGACTTCGAATTCGCCGAGATCAATTTCTTCCCAGCCTTCGACAGTCAGATCAAGACTGCCGATCTCTTCCGTCGAAGATGCACCTATCTTTGTCTTTTCAACGGCGAAATTGTCGATTCTCTTTGTTTCTCCGTCCTCCGATACCGTGTAAGCATCAAAGTAGAGCGTATTTCCGACAATTTTAAATGCCGAGAATATCGACTGATCCGTAACATATGTTGATTCTGCCTGCGGGAACAGCTTGTTTGTCTTTTCCGCATCCTTGGCAATATAGTTTTTGACACCTGCACAACCGCTGATTACATAGAATGTTCCGCACGGATCCATCTTGACATTGTAATCGAGTCCGTTGTACGAAACCGTCTTTGTTTCCGACTTTCTTACACGGTTGTTGTACATGGCATCCGTTCGAAGATATACGTGGTCATGTCCCTGAAGAACAATGTCAATGCCAAGCTCGGGCATGAGCTTCTTGAACTGCTTTCTCATCTCCTTGACATCATCGTCGTCGAAGTGTGAACCGTTGGAATAGGTCGCCTTATGAAGCGATACCACCTTCCACTGTGCATCGCTCGATGTTGCACTTTCTTTGAGCCACTCTATCTGTTCGTCGGAAAGAGCATCGTCTTCGAGGTCGTTGGTGTTAAGCACCATTACATGAACATTGTTATAATCAAACGCGTAATAGACTCCGCTTTCGGTATCCTGCTCCGGCACTCCCGGAAGCGTGAAGTAGTGGTCAAGTGCAGCACCCTTCTTTTCGTGATTTCCCGTTGTCGGCATAAACGACGTCTGCATAAGAATTTCGGAAGGAATGTTAAGAAGCCATCCCCACTGTTTTACATTTTCGCCGTTATCAACCTGATCTCCCGTGCTGACAATAAAATCAGTATCGGGATACATCTCCCAGGCCTTGCTGATAACCGTGTTGAATCTCTCATACTGAACGGCATTCTGCGACTGAGAATCGGTTACGTGAAGGAAGGTGACCTCGTCGGAGTTGTCGGCCGTTTCGATAACACCCGCTTCACTCCACCAGCCTTTTTCGGCATCGCCGACTCTGTAGCTGTACTTCTTACCCTTTTCAAGTCCCGTAAGCTTCAGAGTGTGTCTGTTGAGTGCAAGGGGAACATCCATAAAGCCGATGATTCCGATATCTACACCGGGATACTTTCTGTCGTAACGTTCACAATTTGCCTGAACACCGTTTGTTGTGGGCGTTCCGCTGAACACGGGATTTTCGCTGTAAGGAATTATTTCAATATCGCTGCCCGTTACACTGTATTTCGTGTACCAGTTTATGTATCTCTGTGAAGAAGCATCTTCGCCGAGTGTTACCGTAACCATTGACGGCAAACGGAAATTTTCAACCGTTGCTTCGACTTCACACGGCTCATTTGTAAGGAATCTTTCGTAGTCCTCACCGCTTCCGTGGTCTGTCATGAGTTCTTCAAACATATACGCTATTGTATATCCGATAGAATCAATCTGACTTCTCGTAAGATACTCGCCTGCAAGATGATCTACCAAAGAGGTTATGCTGTTGAATTCTCCGAAAATACCGAGTCCGAGAACCGAGTTTACAATATTCTCCAGCGACTTATCTCCGCAGAAAATCAACCAGATAAACGAATCAAGCATTTTCATCGAAACATGTCCGAGTGTTCCGCACGGGAAAAGCTCGTCAATATTAAGCTCGATGTTTCCGAGAAGCTTATCCTGCAAAAGATCTTCGACGATGAAATCAATAAGGAAATCGATAAGCTCCTGTGCTCCGTCACCGCAACGGAAATACTCTATCGCATCGTTTACAAAAGCATCACCGCTGATATCCTGATTTCCGCCGAACTGATATGCCAGAATGCTCATGGCAAGGTCGTCAAGCGTACCCGCCTTTGAAGCATCACCGAAGCCGAGAGTATCGATAAACTCCGTGCAGGGAATATCCGAAACCTTCATCGAGAGCAAGGAATCAATAAGATTTCTTATATAACCGTACAGCGCATCCTTGTCGGAAAGAATCGTAGATGTAAGCTGTTCTCCGAGATCATCGACGAAGCTCATGATGTTCTTCGTTGTGAATATCGGGAGTTTGCCAAGCTTTACTCCGCCTTTCAGAAGGTCGTCGAAAAGCTCTTCAAGATCAAGACCGAAGGAATTTTTGAGCGCCGTTGCAATTCCGTTCCTGTGAAGCTCGTCAAAGAACGGATCAATAAACGATGCAACCGCATCCATCGCATATTCCGTAAGTCCGTCTTCGTTGAACGTCTTTGCAAACGAATATGAAAGTCTGTACGGCTTCTCGTATTCCACTCCGTCAACCGTTACGGGCTTTACACAGTCCACATCAAAAGTTTTGACATCCGCCGTAACGAAGCTTCCCGTGTTATCAAAGAGAATCTCTCTGAAATAGTTCGGAAATCCCGTAAGTGACGGTGTACTGATATCGTAAAGAACATTGCCGCTGTCACTGACTGTTTCGGTAACGCTGACATCGTGCATATGTCCCGTCAGAACATAATTCATGCCTGCATCGGCAAAGGCCTCTGTTTTTTCCTGCCAGTCCTCAATAAGGAAAAGAGTAAATATCTCCGCCTGAAGATCGTAATGCTCCGAAAAACCGTGATGCGCCATTCCGACGGGAGTTTCTCCGTTCGCCTTTGCATCTTCAATCTCGTTAAGCACCCATTCGTAAAGACCGTCGGAAAGAGCGCCGCCCGTTTCCTGCTTATCCTCGCCCGAATCCGTAAAATCGGCAGAATACTTGTTCGTATCCATTACGATAAGGCGGTATTTGCCGTCAAGCTTTACGGAATAAGAAAGCATTCCCGCTTTTCCGCTTGAAGGCTCGTATGTATGATACGCATCACTGAAACCGAAATCGGCATAAATCTCTCTGAATTCTTCGGGAGTGCAGATTCTCGCCTTTTCCTTCACTCCGTTTTCAAACGAAAATCCGCGGTAATTGTTAATGTCGTGGTTGCCGTTCGTAACAAAAACCTGAAGTCCCGTTTCTTCTTCGAACTCCCTGAGCTTACGTGCAAACTCAACGTGATTCAGGTACTCGCCGTTAAGCGTAAGGTCGCCCGGAACCAGAACATACTTCATTCCGTTTTCCTTCGCGTGTTCTTCAAGCGCCGCAAAGGCACTGTCAAGAAGCGCCGTCGTCTGATACTGCTGACGTGAACCGTTCTCGACATAATCCATGTAGGCATCGCAGTGGTTGCCCGATATATCCTCGCCGTAATAGTGAATATCCGAAATTATACCTATCTGAAGCGGTGCCGGCTCATCCTGTGCAAAAGCCGATACACACGTTGCGGAAAGCACGATTATAAGGCTCATGCACAAGGCAATTGCTCTTTTAAATAAATTTTTACTCTTCATATTTTTCTCCCGTCAGATTGAATTTAAGAATCCCTTGAGATTTTTGAGAAGATTCGGAATTCCCGAAACGATCATTCCGACACCCTTGCCTGCTTCGTCATCGTTGAGTATTTTGATAAAGCCCGTTGCCATCTTTTCACTGAATAAACCGCCGCTCATGGAAACAAAGTTTCGTACGGGAGTCTGCTTCGCGATAGACGACGCCATGCCTGCACCCGTCGGATCAACAACCTTCAAAACTGCTCCGAGTGCCTTGTTAAGACGTCCGCCCCACTTTGTATTTGCCGAGTCTTCGATGTTGTTCGTGATATCAAGCGGATCGGAAGCATCTCTGTGCGTCTGAGAAAGAGGTCTTCCGAGTACCGCCTCAAACTGACGGTCGGAAATATCGGAAACATTTCCCGTGTAGTAATCGGGCGCACTCTCTCTGTAATCGGGAATGGGCGCATCGGGATTTGTCGATTCAACGTTGACCGTACCTTTGAGTCGGATATCCGCCGAGGATGCACCTACGAGAATATCGAACTCGCCGCTCTCTACGTGCCAGTCGCCTATAAGAACGTTGTAATACGCGAACGCTCTCTTTCCGAGTGTTACGGTAATCTTCTTTTCTTCGCCCGCTTTAAGGAAAACCTTCTTGAATGTACGAAGCTCTTTTTCGGGACGGAAAATGGTGCTTTCCTTATCCGCCACGTAAATCTGGACAACCTCCGCTCCGTCAACGTCGCCCGTGTTCTTCACCTTGAAGCTGAAGGTAAGCTTTTCGTTGTCCTTGATTTCCTTCTTTGTAATTTTCAATGCGGAATACTTGAACTGAGTATATGAAAGTCCGTGACCGAACGGATAACGAACCTTTTTATTCGCTTTTTCGTAATATCTGTATCCGATATAAATACTCTCTCTGTATTCAACGGTTGCAGGGTTTCCGGGGTAGTTGTTTCTGCAAGGAGTATGTCTTGCACATACGGGATATGTTTCCGCAAGCTTACCCGAAGGATTCACCTTGCCCGTAAGAATATCGGCAACCGCTCTCGCGCCCGCCTGACCGCCGAGATAGCTGTTGAGAATACTCTTCACACATTTTTCCCAGGGGATACTTACGGGAGAGCCGCCGGCAAGAACAACCACCGTATTTGCATTTGCACTGCTTACCGCCTTGACAAGATTGTTATGACACGACGGCATGCTCATATGCTTTCTGTCGAAGCCCTCCGACTCAAATTCATCCGTAAGTCCGACAAAAACAACCGCTACGTCGGCATACGATGCAGCCGATACCGCTTCATCAATAAGGTCTACGTTGATTTCATCCTTCTTGCTGTCGTAGCCTTTGCAATATATTACATCAAAACCGTCATCTTTAAGGCAATCGTAAGCATTGTCAAGTCTTGTCGGGTTAATAAGCGAACTTCCCGCACCCTGGAATCTCGGTTTCTTTGCCATTTCGCCGATAATCGCGATTTTCTGATTCTTTTTAAGAGGAAGAGTTGCATCATCGTTCTTGAGAAGCACCATCGACTGAGATGCTATTTTTCTTGCAAGCTCATGATGCTCATCCTCATCAATTTCATAATTGTCTTTAAGATTTTCTTTCGACTTGAGTATAAGCTCGATAACGGCATCTACTCTCTCGTTAAGAACTTCTTCATCAAGCTCACCGTTTATAACCGCATCCGCTATACGAAGCGCGTTCACTCCGGCAGAAGAGGGCATTTCGAGGTCGTTACCCGCCTTGATTCCGTCTACGCGCTTATTGACCGCGCCCCAGTCACTGACGACGAGTCCGTCAAATCCCCACTCCTTACGAAGCACCTGATTCTGAAGCCACTCGTTCTCGGAGCAGTAAACTCCGTTAAGTCGGTTGTATGCGTTCATGACCGTCCACGGACGGCTCTTTTTAACCGCTTTTTCAAATGCGGTAAGATAAATCTCGCGAAGCGCTCTTTCGTCGACCTCGGAGCTTACCGTCATACGTCGGGTTTCCTGACTGTTTGCCGCAAAGTGCTTGAGCGATGTTCCGACTCCCTTCGACTGAACACCGTCGATAAGCGCCGCCGCCATCTCGCCCGCAAGCACGGGATCTTCGGAGAAATATTCAAAGTTTCGTCCGCAAAGAGGAGAACGCTTCATGTTGACACCGGGGCCGAGAATTACCGAAACCTGCTCCGAAAGACACTTTTCACCGAGAGCTTCACCCATCTGATAAAGAAGCTCGGGATCCCACGAACAAGCCGTTGTACAAGCTGTCGGGAAACATACCGCCGGTATCGAATTTCCGAGTCCCACTCCCTTTTTATGCTCGGGGTCCTGCTTGCGAAGACCGTGAGGGCCGTCGCATACCATAATTGAGGGAAGTCCGAGACGCTCAACCGCTTTAAGATGCCAAAAGTCTGCTCCGTCACAAAGTGAAGCTTTTTCTTCCAGTGTCAGCTGATCAATAATTTCTTTGTTCTTTAACATACGCTTTCTCCTGTCTTTCTATCTTTTATTCGGGAAGTATTCCAAGCACCGAATCCGCTTCGGCACTGTCAATTTCTTCAACATTTTTAAGCTTGCCTGCAATAATTCTGTTTCTGTCCTGCGCCTCGTCAAGCGATTTTCCCGCTTCGTCGATCTTTTTTCTCGCCTTCTGAAGAACATCTCCGAATTTTTCATACTGCTGTTTTGCCGCCGCAAGAAGCTTTCTGACTTCGTTCGCCTTCTCGTTTACCGCAACGGCTCTGTAACCCATCGAAAGTGAATTGAGAAGTGCCGTTACCGTTGTCGGTCCCGCTATCATTATATTAAATTCTCTCTGAACTCTTTCCGCAACTCCGTTCTTCGACGAAATTATTTCTGCATACAGTCCTTCCGTCGCAAGATATAAAATTGCATACGGTGTAGTCTTCGGAACATCTATGTATTTCGCAACCGATCTTGCCTCTGCGATCACACGGGTTTCAAGCGCTTTAATCGCCGCTGCCGCCGCCTCGGGATTACACTCTTCACTGGCGTTGCAGTAACGTACATAGTCCTCCATGGGAAATTTCGAGTCTATCGGCAAGTAAGCCTCCGTTCCGTCGGATGACGGTATTTTCACCGCAAATTCAACCCGTTCCCTCGATGACGGATTGGGAGAATAATTCTCTACGTACATTCCCGGAATCGTCTGATCAAGTATCGCACGAAGCTGTACCTCAGCCCACGTTCCTCTCGCCTTTACGTTGGTGAGAACTCTGTTGAGCGATGTTACGTTATCGGTAACTCCCGTCGAAAGCTCTTTCATTTCGCCGAGTGACTTATACACATTTTCAAGCTGCTGAGAAACCGTCTTGAACGACGCATCAAGCCTCGTTCCGAGTGTCGCCGTAAGCTTTTCGTCAACCGTTTCCCTCATCTGGTCAAGCTTCTTTTCGTTGCTTTCCTGTAAACGGAAAACAGAATCCGACACTATCTTTCCTATACGTTGCATCTGATCGTAATTGTCGTTCCTCATACGGTCAAGACGCTCCGTCATCCCCGTTATTTCTTCTTTTGTTTCTGTTCTCATCTGAGTCTGAAAAAGATTCTGCTCTCGGCGGCTTCTCTCAAACTCGGTGGCAATCTCCTCGTGCTGAGAGGAAAGCTTTTCGTTTATGACAGCAAGCTTTTCCCGCGTATTTCTGTCTTGTTCGGTTTCTGTTTTTTTACCCATTTTCATAAGCACCAGAAGCGAAACAAGCAGTGCCGCAACAGAAATAATCACCTGAACATAGTCTAAAATTCCCATATTCCTACACTCCGCCATTTTACTTATATAATCCATAGTATTATATCATACTTATTTTTTATAGTCAACCTGCTCTTATTTGGCAATACGGAATTAATCTTTGCCGGACGCATGATATAATTTATGTGTACACTATGTGCAAAAAAATACACGGAGGTTGACCTATGAAAAAGTTTTTATCGTTACTGTTATGCTCCGTTATGCTGTTAACGTGTTTTTCATTCAATTCATATGCCGTCGCAACGGAATATCCCTTCATCTTCGTTCACGGTCTTATGGGCTGGGGCGAATATCAGGGTATCGACAAGGTGATGCCCTACTGGGGAACAACCTCGGGCAACATCCCCCGATACCTTGAACGCAAGGGATATGATGTTTATACGGCTTGCGTGGGCGGAAATTCCTCGGCATGGGACAGAGCCTGTGAGCTTTACGCACAGCTTACGGGGACACGGGTAGACTACGGTGAGGCCCATTCTGAAGAACACGGTCACAGCCGTTTCGGAAGAACCTACAAAGAGCCTCTTTGCCCCGCCTTCGGCAAAAAAGACAAGAACGGCGACATCATCAAGGTAAATCTTGTCGGACACAGTATGGGCGGCGTAACCATCAGACTTTTCGCCTCGATCCTTGAATACGGTGCACGTGAAGAGGTTGTCAAAAGCGGAAAAGACGTTTCTCCGTTTTTCAAGGGCGGTAAAGGAAGTTTTATTCATTCAATCACGACGCTTTCCGCTCCCCACAACGGTGCTCTTTCGGCAGACAAGGACAACGACGCCGTCATTAACATCATGGTAAATATGTTCTATTACATCTGGGGAATTCTCGACAACACACCGCTTCGCCCCATATGGGATATTCAGCTTGAACACGTCGGTCTTACCGATTATCCCGATGACGGTTTTGACGGAAAATTTGATACTGAGCTGATAAAAAAGCTTCTCAATTCAAAAGACAACGCTTATTACGATCTTACCGTAAAGGGTGCCGCCGAAGCCAACAAAAAAATAAAGATGCTTGACAATGTATACTATTTTTCCTATTCCACCGAATGTGTCTTTGAAGGCCCCGTAACCGGAAATTATTATCCTGAACCGTCAATGAATCCCTTGTTTTTACTGACTTCTCCAAAGGTCTGTTCATACGACAAAACCGAACTTATGGGCATTGAAATTGACGAAAGCTGGCGTCGGAATGACGGAATTGTCAGCACGGTTTCATCCGCGTATCCGAGTGATGAGCCTCATACCGATTTTGATAAAAACAACATCCGAAAGGGCATATGGAACGTAATGCCTCTTCTGGAATCTACCGATCACACCGATTTCATGGGAACCTTTACGGATCCCGTTAAAATCAGACGTTTTTATCTCGACGTATGTGCGCTTCCCTGTAAACTCAAATAATAAATTAAAGCAATAAGAAAGTGGGTTGCATCGAATTTCTTCGTGCAACCCACTGCAATTTTTTCATAACCGAATTACTCTGTTTTCACATCGATTCCGGAACGTTTATCTTCAACATCGTAAGGATATTTTTGATGGTATCTCTGACGCATCCGCAAAGATAAAGACGTGCCTGTCTGAGTGATTCGTCCTCACAGTTAACTCTGCAAGCGTTGTAGAACTTGTGGAAAAGAGAAGCAAGATCGACCGTATACCTCGTGATTCTTGCAGGATCGTAATTCTTTGCAGAAACGATTATTTCATCCGTAAGCGATGCAAGATGACGGATGAGATCTCTTTCTTCGGGCTGTGAAAGCATCATCAGCTCTTCCTTCGTACAGTCACGGCTCTGTGTGCCTTCCCCGGAAAGCTTCTTGAATATACTGCAAATTCTCGCATGAGCATACTGGCAGTAGTAAACGGGATTCTGTGCACTCTGCTCAACGGCAAGATCCAGGTCAAATTCCATCTGTGAGCCGGGCTCGCGCATATTGAACAGGAAACGTACCGCATCAATCGGAATGTCTTCAAGAAGATCGGTCAGGGTAATCGCCTTGCCCGTACGCTTCGACATTCTGACAACCTCGCCGCCGCTCATAAGTCTGACAAGCTGCATCAGAATAACGTCAAGCTTTGATCCGTCAAGTCCGATTGCATCAAGCGCGCCCTTCATTCTTGCAACGTGTCCGTGATGGTCGGCACCCCAGATGTCAATCGCCTTGTCAAATCCTCTTACAAGGAGTTTGTTGCGGTGATACGCAATATCCGCCGCAAAATAGGTCGGATTTCCGTTCGATCTGACAAGAACCTCGTCCTTTTCTCCGCCGTGCTCGGTTGCACGGTACCAAAGTGCTCCGTCCTTTTCGTAGACGAGATTCTTCTCGCGCATGATATTTATCGTTTCCTCCACTTCGCCCTTGTGAAGGTCGCTCTCAAAGAACCATTTGTCGTATTCGATACGGTACTTTGCAACGTTTTCTCTCATGCCGGCAATATTCTTGGGCAACGCAAAGTCAACCAGCGCCTTGCGACGGACCTCTTCGCTTTCACCCATGTATCTGTCGCCGTTTTCTTCGGCAAACGCCTTTGCGTGTTCCTTTATATCCTCTCCGTGATAACTGTCCTCGGGCATCTCGACGTTTTCCTCGCCCTCGAAAATCTGACGGTAACGGATGTCAAGCGAAAGTGCAAATTTTTCAATCTGATTGCCTGCATCATTTACATAGAATTCACGTGTAACATCGTATCCCGCCGCGGAAAGCACCGCCGCAAGACAGTCGCCGAGTGCACCGCCTCGTGCATTACCCATGTGCATGGGGCCCGTCGGATTTGCCGAAATGAACTCAACGTTTATCTTCTTTCCCTTTCCGAAATCGGAATAACCGTATTTGTCGCCTTTTTCACGGATATCCTTGAGAATCGCCGCATAAAACGCATCTCCGAGATAAAAGTTGATAAATCCCGCTCCTGCCGCTTCGCAACGTTCAAAATATGTTCCCGAAAGATCAATGTGCGAAATAATCGCATCGGCTATCATCTTCGGTGCTTTTCTGAAATCTCTCGCCCATGCCATGGCGGCATTCGACGAATAATCTCCGTTCTTTCTGTCGGCGGGAACCTCTACGTTAAATCCTCCCGTGGGCACCAACGGCAACGTTCCGTCTGCCATGGCTCGTCCTGCCGCCTCCAAAATTCTTTCGCGAACATCACTTTTCGCCTGATCAACTAACAGTGACATTTCTTTTTACCTCCTCGAACTGTATGTCCAACTCGTTTTCCGTTGCATTTGACGAGTTAAAATCTATCGTGTAGCGAAGTCTGAGCTTCCCTTTTGATCCGTTTTCAAAAACCCCCGACTCAATATCCTTTGCATACACTCCCATCATGAAGCTTCCAAACGGTGTCGCATAATGGCAGTTGTGACGCTTGTTCTTCTCCATTATCATTTCCGCCGTGTATCTGCCCGTTCTCGTCATGATAACTTTTTCGTCGCCCTCCACCTTGAGAGTGGTCACGCAACTCTCAAGCTCGGCATTCTGCTCATTATAGCTTATGCTGAAATCTCCGTCGGTACCGACGAAAACCCCCGTGGTTATAAGCTCTGAGCTTTCTTTGTCACCGTCTTGTATATGACTGTCCCGTATGGTGACGATTATATCCTTCTCTTTCATCATTTCACTGCTCCAACGCTAATTTAAGAAGCTCATCCAAGGCATCCTCGACGCTTATTCCGCCTGCCGAAAGCATCTTTGCATACATGCTGATCGATGTAAATCCGGGAATTGTGTTAATCTCGTTGAAGAGAACTCTTTTGTCGCTCTTGCGAACGAAGAAATCCGCTCTTGCAAGCCCCGAACATCCGAGAAGCGTAAAGATTCTTGCGGCATCTCTCTGTACCGTTTCGAAGGTTTCCTCATCGATTCTTGCCGGAATATGAAGCTCACTCTCGTTTGCAAGATATTTTGCATCGTAATCGTAGAAATCGTTGCACGGAACAACTTCTCCGACCATGGGTGCATGAGGATTCTCGTTGCTTCCTATGACCGCACATTCCACCTCGATGCCGTCAATACCTTCTTCGGCAACGATCTTGAAATCGTGACGGAACGCATCCTCTATCGCCTCTTCAAGCTTATCCGCGGAAGAAACCTTGGACACGCCTATCGAAGAGCCCGCATTTGCCGGTTTGATGAAAAGCGGAAATCCGAGATATTCCGAACAGTCTTTTATAAACTTTTCGGCACCCGTCTTGTATTCGCCCTTTGTAATTCCGAGCCACTTCGCCTGCGGAAAACCGAAATGGTCCGCCATGGTGTTTGTTACCGCCTTATCCATGCACATGGCGGAAGACAGCGTATCGCAACCGACAAACGGTATTCCCGCCAGTTTGAAAAAGCCCTGAATCGTTCCGTCTTCGCCGTTCTTTCCGTGAAGAACGGGGAAGATAACATCTATGTAAATATTACGTGTTTCGCCGTTTTCAAAAACAGTTATTCCGTGCACTGATCTGTCGGGAGAAATGATTGCCGGGAAAACATTATCGTTATCGTTAATCCAGCTTCCGTTTTCGATGTTTTCCGTTTTGCCGGTATACAAAAACCATCTGCCGTCCTTCGTTATACCGAGAGTCAGAACCTCGAACCGATCTCTTCGGATTGTATCTGCAACCGATCTCGCCGAACAAAGTGATACATCGTGTTCAGATGAAACTCCGCCGAAAACTATGAGTACTTTCTTCATAATCATTCCCCTTTTCGTATACTGTGCTAGTCTAGTATTATACTACACCTTTTGCTTTACGTCAATCGGTATTTGCTTTTGTTCTCATAATATTTAATATTTATGATATCTTAGTTATAAATAATACATATATTGCATTATTTTCCTTGAAAAATGTGTAAACGTATGTTATAATAATATGAACACAATTATTTTGGAGGATCTTATCCATGATCGAAAAAAGCACAGTCCTTTCTTCAATTGCACACGGACTTGAACAAGAACTCAAAACCGCAAAATTCTCTCTCTACTACCCCAAGGATGCAGATCGCAAGGAGTTTCCCGAAATCTCCGAAAACAACTCATCCCGTGTTCTTTTCAGCGGTTCCGAAAACAATTCCGTAATGATTGAATTTTCAGGCAATAAAGTCGGTCTTTTCTATGCAGACTCCCCTGCGGGTGAAACTCAGAAGGGCGACTATACACGTCTTTCCGAATCGCTCATCGATATCGAAAACGATGACGATTCCACCGTAAAATATATCATCAGCGATTTTGCCGAAACAATTTCCTCAAAGTTTTCAAACGGCAAAAAGCCCGTCGCCAAAAAGCTTCCTCACTCCGTATCAAAGGCGGCCGTCAGAAACGGTGCTTTCTACGATGCCTCTTCATTCGGAAGCCGTTTCACATCGATATATCCCGAACTTCGTGAGGAATTCAAAAACAACATCAACACTTACGGTGAATTCCTCCCCGAAGACTTCTTCAAAAATCACGGCACACCTTATATTCTTGCCATAATTAAAGCGGGGGACCCCGTAAAGCTCAAAAAGCTTTTCAATCTTCTCAACGAAATTTACGACAACGGAACAAACGATGTTCAGAGTCTTATTGCGGTTTCCATCCTCGGAGAGCTCAAAAACGACGAAACACTCGTTGCCCGTTGTACCGATTACATGGGCGATGAGCTTTGCGTAAACGTAATCAGAGTAAATAAATATCTCTATTCTTCAGCGGGCAAAAGCGCACGTATGCGCCTCGAGAATCCCCCCAGATACAAGCCGAAAAAGCAAAGAAAAGGTCTTATGTCATCCTTGATGGGCGGCAATCAGAACGGGCTCGGAATGTAAAACAAGACTCTATTCGGAGGTTAGGCAAAAATGAACGAGATCAACGAAGCTCTCACAAACGACTCCTTGACACAGAGCATCACCGAAGAAAATATCGAAACCATGGACACTGCCGTTTCCGAGGAATACGGTGCCGATCAGATTCAGATTCTCGAAGGTCTTGAAGCTGTCCGTAAGCGTCCCGGAATGTATATCGGCTCCACAGGTCCCCGAGGCCTTCACCACCTCGTCTACGAAATAGTGGACAACTCCATCGACGAAGCTCTCGCAGGATTCTGCACCAAGATCGATGTTGAAATTCTTCCCGGCGACATCATCAGTGTCCGCGATAACGGAAGAGGTATCCCCGTTGAGCTTAACGAAAAGCTCGGACTCCCCTCTGTCACCGTAGTTCTCACCGTACTTCATGCAGGCGGTAAATTCGGCGGCAGCGGTTACAAGGTTTCGGGCGGTCTTCACGGTGTCGGTTCATCTGTCGTTAACGCTCTTTCCGAATGGCTCGAGGTCGAAGTCAGCCGTAACGGAAAGATCCACGCTCAGAGATTCGAAAGAGGCGACATCAAAACTCCTCTCAACATTATCGGCGATGCGGATTCAACGGGTACCGTTGTACGCTTCAAGCCCGATCCCGAAATTTTCACCGAATCCACGGTTTACGAATTCGAAATCCTCGAACGCAGACTCAGAGAATCCGCTTTCCTCAATGCGGGACTCTGCATTACCCTCAAGGATTCCCGCGACAGCGAAAACATCCGGGAAGAGATTTTCTGTTACGAGGGCGGTCTTTCAAGCTTTGTCGATTACCTCAACAAGGTACGCGCCCTCACCCCCATTCACGAATATCCGATCCACTTCAGCGTCGTCAGGGACGACAAGGAAGCCGAGATCGCACTTATGTACAACGAGAGCTACAATGAGCTTATTCTCTCTTATGCCAACAACGTCAATACCGTTGACGGCGGCACACATGAAACGGGCTTTAAAACGGCTCTCACAAGAGTTTTCAACGACTACGGACACAAATACGGAATTCTCAAGGACGGAGATAAGAAGCTTACGGGTGATGACTGCCGTGAAGGTCTTACCGCGGTTGTCAGCGTAAAGCTCACCGAAGCACAGTTCGAAGGCCAGACCAAAGGCAAGCTCGGCAATACCGAAATCACCTCTTTGGTGTCATCGGCGGTTTACGATAAGCTCATGACCTTCTTCGAAGAAAATCCTTCGGTCGCAAAATCAATTCTCTCAAAGGCACTCGACGCTTCCCGCGCAAGAGAGGCCGCCAGAAAAGCCCGTGAGGCTTCCAGAAGAAAGAGCGTTCTCGAAAACAGCTCCATGCCCGGAAAGCTTGCGGACTGTACCGAAAAAAGCTCCGAATTCACCGAAATCTACATCGTCGAAGGAGATTCCGCCGGAGGCTCTGCAAAAGACGGCAGGGACAGGCAGTATCAGGCAATTCTTCCTCTGTGGGGAAAGATGCTCAACGTCGAAAAAGCACGTCTTGACAAGGTTATCGGCAACGACAAGCTCTCACCCGTTGTCACCGCTCTCGGAACAGGTATCGGCGATGAATTCGATATAACAAAACTCAGATATGACAAGGTCGTTATCATGGCGGATGCCGACGTTGACGGTGCTCATATCCGCACCCTTCTTCTGACATTCTTCTTCAGATATATGCGCCCCCTCATCGATGAAGGTCACATCTATATTGCACAGCCTCCGCTCTTCAAGGTCAGCAAGGGTAAAAAGTTCATGTACGCATTCTCCGACGAGGAGCGTGACAGACAGATAGCCGAACTCGGCGGAAGCTGCGATATCCAGCGTTACAAAGGTCTTGGTGAAATGGATCCCGAACAGCTCTGGGAAACCACCATGAATCCCGAAACAAGAATCATGCTTCGCGTAACTCTTGACGATGCCGTTGAAGCCGACGAAACCTTCGCGCTTCTCATGGGCGAAAAAGTTGAGCCCCGCCGTGAATTCATCGAAAAGAATGCTAAGTTCGTTAAGAATCTCGATATTTAAGAAAGGAGTGTAACGCTGTGGAACAGATCAATCACGAAAACTTCAAAGAAGCGTTGATGAATCAGAAAATCATCAATGCCGACCTTAATCGGGAAATGCGAAACTCCTTCCTTGATTATTCGATGTCGGTAATCACCTCCCGTGCACTCCCCGATGTACGTGACGGATTAAAACCCGTTCACCGCAGAATTCTCTACACAATGCACGAAAACGGCCTGACTCCCGACAAGGCATACCGCAAGTGCGCCGACACCGTCGGTTCCGTTCTCGGACGTTACCACCCTCACGGTGACGCTTCCGTTTACGATGCAATGGTACGTCTTGCCCAGACCTTCTCAATGCGCTACACACTCGTTGACGGTCACGGAAACTTCGGCTCAATCGACGGTGATCCGCCTGCCGCTTACCGTTATACGGAATCGAGAATGAGCAGACTCGCTCTTCGTATGCTTTCCGACATAGACAAGGAAACCGTAGATTTCGTTTCGAACTACGATGACAGACTTAAAGAACCCACCGTTCTTCCTTCGAGATATCCCAACCTTCTCGTTAACGGCTCAATGGGTATCGCCGTCGGTATGACGACGAATATTCCTCCTCACAACCTTCGCGAAGTTATCGACGGAATGTGCTGTCTTATGGACAACCCCGACGCTGAGCTTGCCGATCTCATGGAGCATATAAAAGGTCCCGATTTCCCGACGAGAGGCCTTATCCTCGGAAGGGCAGGCATCCGTGCCGCTTACGCCACGGGACGCGGAAAAATTACCATGCGTGCACGTACCGAAATTGTCGAAAAGAAAAACGGCAGATTCGAAATACGTGTTACCGAAATCCCCTACACCGTAAACAAGGCGAAGCTTATCGAAAGCATCGCCGATCTTGTAAAAGAAAAACGTATCGAAGGCATCTCGGACATCAACGACTACTCTTCCAGAAAGGGTATGTATATTTCCATCGACCTCAAACGCGATGCCAACCCTCAGGTTATTCTCAACCAGCTTTTCACTTACACTCAGATGCAGTCCACCTTCGGCGCCGTTATGGTCGCTCTTGTCAACGGCGAACCGAAACAGCTCACTCTCAAGGAAATGCTTACGCACTATATCAACTTCCAGTGTGAGATTATCGAGCGCCGTACAAGATACGATCTTCGCAAGGCGAAAGAACGCGCTCACATCCTTGAAGGCTTGCTGACTGCTCTCGACTTTATCGACGAAGTTATCGAGATACTCCGCAAATCAAAATCCATCCCCGAAGGTAAGGAAGCACTTTCCGCACGCTTCGGACTCGACGATATTCAGACCACCGCAATTGTACAGATGCGTTTCGGTCAGTTGACCGGGCTTGAACGTATCAAGATTGAAGAAGAGCTCTCGAATCTTCGCGATAAGATCCGCGAATACACGGAGCTTCTCGAAAGCCACGAAAAAGTTCTCGCTCTTGTCAAGGAAGAGGTACGTGCCATCGGCGACAAATTCGGCGATGACAGACGCACCGAGATTATGAATATCAGCGGTGAAGTTGATATCGAAGATCTCATTCCCGAAGAAACCTGTATTTTCACCCTCACCAACATGGGTTATATCAAGCGTATGCCTGCCGATGTATATCAGCTTCAGAACAGAGGCGGAAGAGGCATCAAAGGCATGACTCGCCGTGACGAGGACTTTGCAGAAACAATGTTCACCTGCTCATCCCACGATTACATCATGTTCTTCACCGACAAGGGACGCGCTTACAGAGTCAAGGGCTTCGAAATCCCCGAAGCTTCCAGAACGGGAAAGGGCATGAATATCGTAAATATCCTGCCCATTACCAACGAAGAAAAGGTTACGGCAATGATCTGCGTTCCTTCCGAGGACATCGACTCTGCGGACAAGTTCCTTTGCATGGTAACAAGAAACGGTATCATCAAACGTACCGAGCTTGAAGCATACAAGAATATCCGCAAGAACGGTGTTATCGCCATAAACCTCGACGACGATGACGAACTCGCCTGGGTTCACCTTACCAACGGCGACGACGACCTCTTTGTTGCAACGAGAAACGGTATGGGCATCCGCTTCAACGAGGAAGATGCACGTGCCATCGGCAGAACGGCAAGAGGTGTCAAGGCGATCACGCTGCGCGGCGATGACAAGGTTATCGGAATGGTTGTCATCGACAGAAACAAAAAGATTATAACCGTTACCGAAACGGGTTACGGCAGAAGAAGCGATACCGACGATTATCGCTTGCAGTCGAGAGGCGGTATCGGCACCATCAACTACCATACCGAAAAATACGGCAAGGTTGCCGCTGTTTCAGGTGTCAGCGAGGACGAGGATATTATTCTCATTTCATCTGACGGAATCATAATAAGAATTCCTGCCGACAGCATCAGCATTTACAACAGACCTTCAAAGGGTGTCCGCGTAATGAAAGCTACTCCCGGCGAAAAAGTCGTAACAATGGCTATTACCGAAAAATCGAAGGATGACGAAAATGTTTCAGAAGAAACTTCTGAAGAAAATACATCTTCCGATGATAATAAAACTATTGAAAACTGATAAAAAGTCTGTTATAGTTTTATCACACAATATTCCCACAAATAATTGAGGAGGTTACCTATGAATATAGCACTGATTGCCCACGATGCAAAAAAGGAGCTTATGGTACAGTTCTGTATAGCGTACTGCGGAATTCTCAGCCGTCACAGTCTGTTTGCGACAGGCACAACGGGAAAACTCGTCAGTGAGGCCACCGGTCTTTCCATACAGCGATTCCTCAGCGGTCCCCAGGGCGGAGATCAGCAGATTGCATCTCTCATCTCTTATAACGAGGTAGACTTACTGATTTTCTTCCGTGATCCCTCCTCTCCGAAGCCTCATGAACCCGATGAAGCAGGTCTGCTCCGTTTGTGCGATGTACACAACATTCCCGTTGCCACCAACATTGCGACGGCGGAAGCTCTTATCCATGCTCTCAACCGCGGTGATCTTGATTGGCGCGATATCGTTAATCCCAAGAAAAAATAAACGGTTTTAAAACTCGTTCAAAAGCGGACAAACACACTCGACGGAGTGTTGTCCGTTTTTTGTTCATTTGAAAAGGATGATATAAATGGCACTTGTAACAAAAGCAATTAAGGGCACTCAGGATTTTCTGCCTTCCGACAGCAACCGTGTCCGCTACGTTGAAGAAATCGCGATGCAGATTGCGGAAACCTTCGGATATCATGAAATCCGTACTCCCGTTTTCGAACATACCGAGCTCTTTCAGAGAGGTGTCGGCGATACGACCGACGTTGTCCAGAAGGAAATGTATACTTTCGATGACAAGGGCGGTCGCTCAATCACGCTCCGTCCCGAGGGAACGGCGGGCGTAATCAGAGCGTTCCTCGAACACGGCCTTTTCAACGAGCCCCTTCCTCTTAAGGCGAGCTATCTGACTTCGTGTTACAGATATGAAAAGCCCCAGGCGGGAAGACTGCGTGAATTCCACCAGTTCGGTATCGAATGTGTCGGCGCTTCCGAGCCTTCTGCCGATGCGGAAATTATTTCTCTTGCAAATTCTTTCTTTGAGGCACTTTCGGTCAGCAACATAAAGCTTGAAATCAACTCGATCGGCTGTCCCGAATGCAGAAAAAAATATCACGAAGCCCTTGCCTCGTTTTTTGAATCTCACCGTGATGAGCTTTGTGAAACCTGCCTCGAAAGACTCTCTAAAAACCCCATGCGTATTCTCGACTGCAAGAGTCCCGTCTGTTCCGGCATCACGAAGGATGCTCCCGTCGTTCTCGATTATATTTGCGATGACTGCCGTGATCACTTTGAAGCGGTGAAAAAGCATCTCGATGCCATGAATATCGAATACACCGTTAACCCCTCCATTGTAAGAGGTCTTGACTATTACACAAGAACGGTATTCGAATTCGTTTCCAACGAAATCGGCGCTCAGGGCGCCGTCTGCGGCGGTGGTCGTTATGACGGTCTCGTTGAACAGCTTGGCGGCTCTCACGTACCTTCACTCGGTTTTGCAATCGGCATCGAAAGACTGCTTTTGCTTATGGATGCTCAGAAAATCGATTTCCCCGCCTACGATCCCTGTGTTCTTTATATTGCCACCATGGGCGAAAACGCTTCCGTTGAAGCATCTAAAATCGCGTACGACCTCCGTCTTTCGGGCATTTCCGCTCAGTTTGACACAACGGGACGTTCGCTTAAAGCTCAGATGAAATATGCAGGAAAGCTCGGAGTTCTTTACAGTGTCGTTATCGGCGACGATGACCTTGCAAATAATGCCGTCAACGTCAAAAACATGGATTCGGGCGAAACTGTTCAACTTCCCGTTGACGGTTTTTCCGAAGCTTTCTCGGATTACTATATGACAAGCTTTGTCGATGCGTTGAACGGAATGTTCAATGACACCGAAATTACAGCAGAATAACCTTTGGAGGAAAAAGATATGGATTTTATGACAGGACTTAAAAGAACCGACTACTGTGGCGATCTTCGTATAAGCGATGTCGGCAGAGAAGTTACCGTTGCCGGCTGGGTACAGCGCCAGAGAGATCTCGGAGCTTTGATTTTCATCGATCTTCGTGACCGCACAGGCATTTTACAGTTAGCTTTTGACGAAAGCACCGACCGCGAAGTTTTCGACAAGGCTTTTTCGGCAAGAAATGAATTCGTTCTCATGGCAAAAGGTATCATCAGAGAACGTTCTTCAAAAAATACCGACATTCCCACGGGTGCAATTGAGCTTGAAGTTCAGGATCTTCGCATTCTCTCAAAGAGCGAAACTCCTCCCTTCGAAATCATCGAAAACTGTCCCACTTCGGAGCTTACAAGACTTAAATACCGTTATCTCGACCTTCGCCGCCCCGATCTTCAGAAAAATATTATTCTCCGCCACAAGGTCAGCAAGGTTACTCGCGACTACTTCGACGAGAACGGTTTCATCGAAATTGAAACACCCATTCTTATCCGTTCTACTCCCGAAGGCGCACGTGACTTCCTTGTGCCGAGCAGAATACATCAGGGCACTTTCTATGCGCTTCCCCAGTCACCTCAGCTCTACAAACAGCTTTCGATGGTTGCAGGCTTTGACCGCTATATGCAGATTGCCCGTTGCTTCCGCGACGAAGATCTTCGTGCAGACCGCCAGCCCGAATTTACTCAGATCGACCTCGAAATGTCATTCGTCGATGTTGAAGATATCCTCGGAATCGTCGAAGGCTATGTTAAACGTCTTTTCAAGGAAGTCATCGACGTTGATATTCCCACTCCCCTTCCCCGCCTTACTTATACAGAGGCGATGAACCGTTACGGCTCAGACAAGCCCGACACCCGCTACGAGATGGAGCTTTATGACCTCACCGATACCGTCAAGGGTTGCGGCTTCGGAGTATTCACGGGCGCCATTGAAGGTGGCGGAAGTGTCAGAGGCATCACGGCGAAGAACGCCGTTTCCACTCTTACAAGAAAAGAAATTGACAAGCTCACCGAATTTGTAAAAGGCATCGGCGCAAAAGGCCTTGCATGGGCACGTCTTAACGAAGACGGCACCGTCGCTTCCTCTTTTGCAAAATTCCTCACCGAAGAAGAAAACGCTGCACTCCTTGAAAAGGCAGGTGCACAGAAGGGCGACGTCGTTCTCATCGTTGCAGATACAAAGAATTCCTCCGTACTCTCCGTTCTCGGCTCCCTCCGTCAGGAAGTTGCAAGAAAGCTTGATCTCATCGACAAAACTAAATTCAACTTCCTCTGGATCACCGAATTCCCCTTCTTCGATTGGGACGAAGATCTCGGACAGTTCGTTGCAATGCACCATCCGTTTACATCGCCCATGGACGAATGCCTTCCCTACCTTGAAACAGATAAAGCCAACGTCAGGGCGAAGGCATACGACCTCGTTCTCAACGGCATTGAGCTTTCTTCGGGCTCTATCCGTATCACCAACGCTGAGCTTCAGCAGAGAATCTTTAAGCTTCTCGGTCTCAGTGATGAAGAAGCCCACGAGAAGTTCGGTTTCCTTACCGACGCATTCAGATACGGTGCTCCTCCTCACGGCGGTATCGGACTCGGTCTTGACAGAATCGTCATGCAGATGCTCGGCTGTGAGAGCCTTCGCGATGTAATCGCATTCCCGAAAGTGCAGAACGCTTCCGAACCCATGACGGAGTGTCCCGCAATTGTCGACGGCATCCAGCTCGACGATCTCGGCATTTCCATAAAGACAAAAGACTAATCTTTATACTCAAAACCGTGGTTTGCTTCCTTTCAGCAAGCCACGGTTTTAATTTTATTATAGACATATGTAATCGCATCACCGTCATCGTTGCTTTCGTAAGCAAATCCCGCCTTTTCGAAAGCTCTCTGTGATGCCTTGTTGCTCGGAAAAACAATTGCTTCTGCCTCGACAATTTCGAAGCCGATTATTGCATCTCCGTTTAAAAGCAGCTCTTCGATTATTTTTGTGCCTTTTCCTTTATTCCTGACCTTGCGAGAAACAATCAGCTCCATTACTGTTATTCTGTCGCCGTCTTTACCGATAGCAATAATTCCTATCGGAATTTCATTTTCAAATACAACCTTGCTGCAAAATAATTTACCGTTTTGCGTTGCCTCGAATGACCAATATTCATAGAAGTCTTGAAATCCGTCGTCGATCCCCGTAAACCGCTTACACTCGTCGTCAAGCCAGACTTCAACGAAACTCATCGTTTCGGGCTCATAATCTTTCCACGTAAAGTTCATGTAAATCTCCAAAAAGATACAAAAAGAGGGTTGCCTTTCGACAACCCTCTTTATCAGGTTAATTAGCCAACTGTAACAGTGATGATATCACCGTAGTAAATTGTGTTGCCAACTTCGATGTAGGAACGTGCATAAACTGTTCCGCCATTGTTGTTGATTGCGTTGTAGGAAAGAGATGCTACGTAAACACCCTGCTGAGTATTTACCTTTGCCTTACCTACGATGAAATCTGCACCGCTGTCGAAGCGAAGTGCTTCATCAGTTGCAACTGCTGCGTCGTATGTGAGCATGACACCGGAAGATACAACGTTGTCTGCAACGGAGCTTCTCTCAACATAGAATGACTTCATAGCGCCGTTTGCGCCGACTGTATCAGCAACTGTGAGTACGGAAACTGCTTCGGGAGCTTCTGCACCGTAAACTGCCGTAACAGCAAGGTCACGAACTGCTGTGAACTTGAATGTCTTAAGAACGCTTACTACGTTGCCGTTTTCATCTGCCCAGTAGGAGAAGTCAGCACCCTTAGCTGTTGCAATTACCTCGTCGTTAGCATCAACTGTCTTTGTTGTCGTTGCGCCGTTGTCTGTGAAGGAAACTGTAAACTGAGTTGCTGTTTCGAAGTCACCTGCTACAAGGATAGCATCGCTTGTGCTGTTTGCCTTAACGATCTTGCCGAAGTAGTAATCGGAAGCGCTGTCAAATGCACTGGAGCCTGTGTAGCTGATTGCAGCTGCCTTAACATCAGCAGAAACACCGATTGTATCGTAGTCTGCCATGAGAGAGCCGTCAGCTGTCGGCCAGCCTGTGAATTCAAGACCGGGAACGTACGGGAAGTCAGCATCTGCATAAACGTCTTCGTCATCAGCTGCTGCGATGATTCCCATGATCTGACCTGTGGGAGCGATGAAGAGATAGTCAACAATACCCTCATCGGGAGTTTCGTAGTAAGCAACTACTGTTGTGGGAGTCTTTGTTGTAAGAGTAAGTGTTGTTTCCGTTGTGAGGATTCTGTTAGAAGATCCGGAAACAGATGCCCATGCGATAAAGCCTTCAGCTTCTGCTGTGAGAACAACACTGTCTGCATAAGCATACGTTGCGCTTGTGCTTACGTAATCTGCTGCTGCACCGTCAACCTTAACTGCTGCACTGCCGATACCGTTGATTTCTACTGTAAGAAGACCTGTAGAAACAGACTTTGCAATGAAGCGCTCGGGAGCTGCATAAGCCATTACATAGTTACCGTCAACTGTGAATTCAACATAGTTTTCGATGTTTTCAACAACCTTGACTGCCTTGTTTGCATAGTCAACAAGCTTATCTTCGTTCTCTTCAAGCATAGCGAGAACGTCCTTGACTGTGGGATTTGCAAGTACTTCGCTGATAAGTGACTGAGCCTTACCGATGTAGCTTTCAACCTTGTTGAGGTAAGAGATGTACTTTTCAAGACCTGCTGCTTCAACTGCGAGTTCAGCGATATCTGTGCTGAGTGCTACCTGAAGAGCGTCAATCTTCGCTTCTGCCTTTTCTACAAGAGCAAGTACATCTTCATAATTTGAATATGCCCAGAATGCAATGTCTGCCCACTGAGCAGAATCAGTAATATCAAATGCAAGGAATTCTTCTACATAATCATCAAGTTCATCGATGATACCGTAGTTACCTGTTGCGCCGCCCATAGCATTGTATGCTGCACGGATTTCTTTGATGTTAGCATAGTCTTTGCCGTAGAAATAGTTGAATGTACCAAGACCGAATGTGTAGCCGTCGTCACCTGTAAGTTCGCCTGCTACTTCGTACATCTTTCTGCCGCCGATTTCGAAAACAGCCTTCTGAATTGCGAAGAAATCTTCGATTTCGGAGAAAGTACCGCCAACAACGGGAATGGGTTCAGCGCCTACGTCGTCAAGCATATAGTAAGCTTCTGCAACCATCTCGACGTACTCATTGTACATATCATAAACTTCATCGACAGCACCGTCAGCTGTTCTGACTGCTCTGCGAACGATTTCATCAATGATCTCTGCGAAGTTTACAACATAGTTCTTGAGATCGGGAGCCATTTCGTACCAAAGACGATAGATAACTTCTGCTTCGTCAGAGTCTACGAATGCCTTGTATTCACCATCGATAAGCTCGAAGGGGATCTTTGTGCCGTCAGCGATAACTGCACATTCGGGAACCCACTTATAGGAGAAATCGATAACTGTATTCTGATAAAGGGGAAGATCGTTGGAATCATCTACTTCAGCAGTGATCCAGCCGTTTGTGATAACGGGAGTTTCAACAACGGGATCCTTTGTGTAGATGTAGCATCTGTCAGCAAAAACGGATTCAACAATTTCAGCTTCACTGTCGTTAAGGCCGATCTTGTCTGCAAGAATGCCGTCGATACGGTCTGCTGCGTTAACCTTTGTGGAACCGTCAGCAACGACTACCTTGCTCTCATCCTTGATTGCTCCAAGGAAACCGCAAAGGAGACCGTCAACTACGGTAACCTTACCGCCGTCGGAAGTTGCACCTGCAACTGCATTGTTAACACCGTAACGACCGATAAGTGCTACGTTGTTAAGAACGAGGTCTGCATCTGCGCCGACCGATTCAACAGCACTACCCATGGGAACATAATAGGTAGATGTTGTGGGAACTCTTGTGTAAGCGCCGATTGCGCGAACGTTTTCAAGAGTAAGGTCTGCATAAGTCTTGATTGCTGCGAAAGCCTTTGACTCAACAGTCTTGATCATTTCCTTTGTGGAAACGTCTGCAAACATCGATGTAACTCTACCGTTTTTGATTGTGGAGTTCGCATTGACGATGATTGCTCTGTCGCCTGCTTCGCCTCTGATCTCAAAACCGTTGAGATCGAGTGTGATTGCCTTGTTAATGACAACAGACTCATTGTAGCTCTTTGTAAGAGTCAATGTGCCGCCCTCTGCAGTTGCATCGATAAGAGCCTGCAAAGATGTTGCCGCTGAAGCCGCTACTGTGCATACTCCAAGAACCATGATGATAGTCATGATGCTTGCAAGTATTCTTCTCGCTGTCTTCATTTTTTTCACTCTCTTTCCTTAATAAATTATAATTTGCCAACATTTGCGGTTTAGATACTTCACCACAAATAAAACTGCTTTTATATTCTACCATATATATCAAGCTTTTTCAATACTTGTTTGACTTTATTTTTAACATTTTTTTAACAAATTTCGCTTTATATTGCCGTTTTCGCATTAAAGAAAGACCGTCGCCGAAAAACGGCAACGGTCGAAAAATCATTTTGGCTTTAATTATTCAGCCTTTTTCTTCTTGGCCTTCTTATCCTCGGAAACGACTTCATAGCCAACAAGCTCGATGATGCACATTTCTGCAGCATCTCCGCGACGGGCACCTGTTCTGATGATGCGTGTGTAACCACCGTTTACATCCTTAAACTTGGGTGCAATTTCATCGAAAAGCTTTTTGACAACATCTTCCTTTGTAACGTAAGCAAGAACCTGACGCTTTGAAGCAAGAGAATCGTCCTTAGCAATTGTGATCATTTTTTCAGCCATTGCGCGAACTTCTTTTGCTCTTGTGACAGTTGTTTCGATTCTGCCGTTTTCCAAAAGATATGTGACCAACCCTCTGAGCATGGACCTACGATGGTCACTGGCTCTACCAAGCTTTCTGGTACCGGGCATTAAAATCACTCCTTACTTAATCCTTCAATGGGGATTTACTCGTCTTCTCTGTTGAGGTCAAAACCGAGTGAATTCAGCTTTGCAACGACCTCGTCGATTGACTTTCTGCCGAGATTTCTGACTTTCATCATATCATCTTCGGTCTTGTTAATCAAATCCTCTACCGTATTGATTCCGGCTCTCTTCAAGCAGTTGAAGGAGCGGACAGAAAGGTCAAGTTCCTCAATGGTCATCTCCAGGATCTTTTCCTTGCCGTTATCATTCTTTACGACCATAATCTCTGTGCTGTACATCTCTCCTGAGAGATCACTGAAGAGACTGAGATGCTCGTTGAGGATCTTGGCACCGAGAGACACGGCGTCTTTAGCGGAAATAGTTCCGTTTGTCCAGATCTCCAAGGTGAGCTTGTCGTAGTCGGTAATCTGACCGACACGGGTATTCTCTACGGTATAGTTAACCTTTACTACGGGTGAATAAATAGAGTCGATTGCGATAACACCGATAACCGGCTGCATAATCTGCTTGTTTCTTTCTGCAGAAACATATCCGCGACCCTTGTCACACGTAAGTTCCATGCCGAGATGAGCACCCTCATCAAGTGTTGCGATATGAAGTTCGGGATTGAGAATCTCGACTTCCGAATCCGTCTTGATGCAACCGGCAGTAACTTCACCGGGCTCGTTTGCTTCAAGATAGATCGTCTTGGGACCGTCGCCATGTATCTTGAGTATAACGTTCTTTAAGTTAAGCACGATTTCCGTTACGTCTTCCTTAACACCGGGAATCGTTGAAAACTCGTGCAGTATTCCGTCGATCTTTGCGGAAGTGATAGCATAACCGGGCATTGAAGAGAGGAGAACTCTGCGAAGGCTGTTGCCAAGCGTTGTTCCGTATCCTCTTTCAAGAGGTTCAACTACGAACTTGCCGTAAGTTCCGTCGGGTTGAAAGTCGGCTGTTTCGATTCTGGGCTTTTCAATTCCTATCATTCAAAACCCTCCTTATTAGTTTGGGGTTTCCCCCGAGAAAGTGAGCCGTTCTCAAAAAAAGCTTATGCGGCATTATTTGGAGTAGAACTCGACGATAAGATGCTCTTCAACGGGAGCTTCGATCTGATCGCGTTCAGGAAGATTGATAACCTTGCCCGACTTGGATTCTGCATCTCTTTCAAGCCATGTAGGTACAGGTCTTCCGGAGTTAGCTTCAATAACTGCCTTAAACTTTTCGCTGTCAAGGCTCTTTTCCTTGATCGATACTACGTCACCGGCTTTAAGAAGGTATGACGGAATGTCAACTTTCTTGCCGTTAACCTTAAAGTGACCGTGGCAAACAAGCTGTCTTGCTTCTGCTCTGGAGGATGACCATCCGAGAAGATAGACAACGTTGTCTATACGGCTTTCACAGATGCGAAGAAGGTTTTCACCCGTAACACCTGTTTTACGCTCAGCCATAAGGAAATACTTGTGGAACTGGCCTTCCTGAATACCGTAATAACGTCTTGCCTGCTGCTTTGCGCGAAGCTGAAGACCGTATTCGGAAGTCTTTTTGCGGCTCTGGCCATGCTGTCCGGGAGCATATGCACGACGCTCAATGGAACACTTGCCTGTGTAGCAACGTTCGCCCTTGAGGAAGAGCTTTTTACCCTCACGGCGGCAAAGCTTACATACCGCACCGGTATATCTTGACATTAATTACACCTCCAAAGAAATTATACGCGCCTTCTCTTAGGCGGGCGGCATCCGTTGTGCGGGATAGGAGTAACATCCTTGATCATGTTAACTTCAAGACCCGTTGTCTGCAAAGCTCTGATAGCAGCTTCACGTCCCTGACCGGGGCCCTTAACATACACCTCAACGGTCTTCATGCCGTGATCGATCGCAATCTTTGCAGCAGTCTCAGCTGCTGTCTGAGCTGCGAACGGAGTAGACTTTCTGGATCCACGGAAGCCCATTTCGCCGGCACTTGCCCACGAAACTGCGTTACCCTGTGTGTCCGTAATTGTAACGATTGTGTTGTTAAAGGTGGATTGGATATGGGCCGCACCGCGTTCGATATTCTTACGCTCACGGCGTCTGCGTGTAGATGTATTCTTTTTGCCTGCGCCTTTGATTGCCATATTTCTCCTCCTCCTTACTTCTTCTTATTAGCAATAGTCTTCTTGGGACCCTTGCGTGTACGTGCATTCGTCTTTGAACGCTGGCCTCTTACGGGGAGACCCTTGCGATGACGAACACCGCGGTAACAACCGATTTCGATAAGTCTCTTGATATCGAAAGCTGTTTCTCTTCTGAGGTCACCTTCAACCTTGAGGTTGTGATCGATGTACTCTCTGAGCTTGGAAACATCGTCCTCTGTGAGGTCCTTAACTCTCGTATCGGGATTGATACCGGTTGCTGCAATAATATCACTAGCTGTCTTGCGACCTATTCCGTAGATATATGTGAGTCCGATTTCAACTCTTTTATCTCTCGGTAAGTCGACACCTGAAATACGCGCCATGTGTCAGTTGCACCTCCATTATCGGTTTGCGTCGGTTAACCCTGACGCTGCTTGTGCTTGGGATTTTCACAGATCACCATTACTTTTCCCTTGCGTTTGATTATCTTGCATTTTTCGCAAATTTTCTTTACAGAAGGTCTGACTTTCATTTGTATACCTCCTTCAATTACTTGGATCGCCATGTTATGCGCCCACGGGTAAGATCGTAAGGCGACATTTCGACCGTTACCTTATCTCCGGGAAGGATTCGAATGTAGTTCATTCTGAGCTTTCCGGATATGTGCGCTAAGATTACGTGACCGTTCTTAAGCTCTACGTTAAACGTTGCGTTCGGAAGAGCCTCTACAACGGTGCCTTCGATTTCAATCATATCCTGCTTAGACATTTCTGAAAACCTCCTCAAGGTGATTCATTATTGTCCGGTCGGACTGTGTCCGCTAAACCGGCAAGCGCTTTCCTGAGCGCTCTGTTACGTCCGATTGCTTCCTCGGGAAGCTCCGTTCCCGTTTCACCTACGTGACGAAGATTTTTCTTCTTCGGTCTTTCGACGGGACGTTCTTTTCCGTCACAGACGAGAACGCCGTCTTCGGTTACTTCAACAACCGCCAACAAACTGTCTTTATCCCGCCCGGCAAGCGACCGGACGACACTGCCTCGTTTAAGCATCTTTATCCTCCCCTTACAGCTGAGTAAGGATCTTCGGACCGTCTGTGGTTATTGCCACTGTATGCTCAAAGTGGGCCGATAGTTTACCGTCTCGGGTTTTAACTGTCCAACCGTCGGACATCTTTTTAATCGCTCCCGTTCCCTCATTTATCATAGGTTCGATTGCGATTGTCATGCCCGGCAACAGGCGTACACCTCGACCCGGTGTACCGTAGTTTGGTACGCTTGGATCCTCGTGCAGTTCTGCACCTACGCCGTGGCCCGTGTACTCACGGACAACACCGTAACCTCTTTCCTCGCAATAGCGCTGGACAGCGCTTCCTATATCTCCGATTCTGCCGCCCGCGACAGCTGCACGGATGCCTTCGTAAAGACTCTCCCGTGTAGTGTCGATCAGCCGCTTCGCTTCGGGAGTTATCATTCCCGCTCCGAAAGTGGCAGCAGTATCTCCGACATATCCGTTTATCTTGGCTCCAAGATCAAGACTGACTATGTCGCCTTCTTTGATAATACGTGTTTTGCTCGGAATTCCGTGGATCACTTCGTCGTTTATTGAAATGCACACGGTAGCAGGAAAACCTCCGTAATTCAGAAATGCCGGTACAGCCCCTTGCTTTATGATGTAATCATATGCAATACGGTCAATTTCAGCCGTGGATACTCCGGGCTGTACAGCCTCTCCCGCTACCTTTAATGCTCCTGCCGATATGATACAGGCCTCTTTCATAAGAGACAGTTCTCTCGTTGTCTTGAGCACTATCATGCTTTTCCCTCACTTAATCAAGGAAGCCCTTGTAGTGACGCATCATCATCTGGCTTTCAAGCTGCTTGACTGTTTCAAGAGCTACACCGACCAAGATGATAATGGATGTACCACCGAGTGAGATGTTCATCGCATAGTTTACGCCGCCGATTGTGATGAGCGATGTAATCTGTGAGAAGAAAATGGGGAACAATGCTACTACGCTGAGAAGAAGAGCGCCGAGCAATGTGATTCTTGACAGAATCTTCGCAATGTAATCAGAGGTGGGCTTGCCGGGACGAATACCGGGAATTGCACCGCTGTTCTTGCGGATGTTGTTCGCCATCTCGATGGGATTGTACTGAATTGAAGCATAGAAGTATGCGAAAGCAATGATCAGTACGAAATAGATGATTGCGTATGCCCAGTGATCAGCCTTGAAGATGCTGAAGAATGTTGTCAGTCCATCGCTGGGATTGCTGATAAACAATTCAATCGTGGGCGGAAGTGAAAGGATGGAAGATGCGAAGATAACGGGCATAACACCTGACATATTAACCTTGATCGGAATATGAGTGCTCTGGCCGCCGTACATCTTACGTCCTACAACTCTCTTTGCATACTGAACGGGAATACGGCGTTCCGAATTGTCCATCCATACGATGTATGCGATCATGAGAAGCAAAATGATACCTGCGAGAGGAGCGAGTACGTAGTAAGCGCCGCCTCTTGCGATGTAACCAACAGAAATGTCGGGGCTGAAGAGAGTAGCAAGGAGAGTGGGGATACGGGAAATAATACCTGCAAAAAGAATCATTGAGATACCGTTTCCGATGCCCTTCTCGTTGATACGTTCGCCGAGCCACATAATAAGGGCTGTACCGCCGACGAATGTGCCGATGATTACGGTTGCCTGGAATACCATCCAGAAGCCTGTGTATGCTGTACCGTCAACACTCTTGAGAAGATAGCCCTGATTCTTGAGGTAAATGAAATAAGCTGTACTCTGAATCAAGCCGAGTGCGATAGTAACATATCTTGTGATAGATGCGATCTTCTTTCTGCCTTCTTCACCCTCTTTGGAGAGTCTTTCAAGTGCAGGAATCGCAACTGTGAGGAGCTGCATAATGATCGAGCTGTTGATGTACGGTGTGATCGACATGGCGAAGATTGTACCGTAGTTGAAAGCATCACCGGTCATCATGCTGAGATACTCCATGAATGTACCTGAGCTTGCATCCGTAAGGATACCTGCCTCACCGATATCGAGGAACGGTACGGGAATAGCGGCACCGACTCTGAATATCAGGAGAATAAGAAGAGTGAAGAGCATCTTCTTGCGAAGCTCGGGGATTTTCCATGCATTAACGATGATCTTAAGCACTTCAGATCACCTCTGCCTTTCCTCCGGCTGCCTCGATTTTCTGTTTGGCACTTTCAGAAAAGGCGTTTGCTTTAACTGTGAAATTCTTGGTGAGATCGCCGTTTCCTAAGATCTTAACTCCATCCAGAACTTTCGTGACAAGTCCGGCATTAACGAGAGCCTCTAAATCGATGACTGCTCCGTTTTCGAATCTATCTTCGAGTGCAGCAACATTAACAATTGTATACTCTGTTCCGAAAATGTTGACAAAGCCTCTCTTGGGAATACGTCTCTGAAGGGGCATCTGACCGCCTTCAAAACCTGCACGCATACCTCTGCCTGCACGGGCCTTCTGGCCCTTGTGTCCCTTACCTGCGGTTTTACCCTGGCCGGATGCGGGACCTCTACCGATACGTTTACGCTCCTTCTTGGAACCTACTGCCGGTGAAAGATCATGTAACTGCATTACTTTGCACCTCCATTTGCTTCGGAAACCTCAAGCAGATGTGAAATCTTTCTGATTTTTCCCTGTGTGGCTGCGTTATCCGGCTGTGCGGAAACGTCGCCGATTTTGCGAAGACCGAGAGCATGAGCGGTGGCAATCTGGTCCTTCTTGCTGCAGATAAGACTCTTTACAAGCTTAACCTGTACAGTAGCTTCTTTTGCTTTTTTTGCCATTGATTGCACCCTCCTTATCCTAAAATCTCACTTGCTGATTTTCCGCGGATTGCAGCGACTTCGTCAATATTGCGAAGCTGTGCAAGACCGTTCATAGTCGCTCTGACAACATTGCAGGGGTTATTTGAACGCAATGCCTTAGAACGGATATCCTTGATTCCTGCGATCTCAACGACTGCACGAACAGGACCGCCAGCGATAACTCCCGTACCGGGAGCAGCGGGCTTAAGAAGAACTACGCCTGCGCCGAACTTGCCGATGACCTCATGAGGGATTGTTGTTCCCTTAAGGGATACCTTGAACAGGTTCTTTTTGGCGTCTTCGATACCCTTGCGGATAGCATCGGGAACTTCGCCCGACTTACCGAGACCAAATCCGATCGTTCCGTTGCCGTCACCAACAACTACGAGTGCGGAGAACTTCATGATACGTCCGCCCTTGACCGTTTTGGAAACACGGTTGATAGTGACTACGCGTTCTGTCAGCTCAAGAGCTGTTGCGTCAATCTTAGCCAAAAGTATTTCCTCCTCTATTAGAACTTGAGGCCACCCTCACGGGCGCCGTCGGCCAGTTCCTGTACACGGCCGTGATATATATAGCCGCCGCGGTCGAAGACACATTCTTCGATCTTCTGCTCTGCGGCACGTTTTGCGAGCAATTCGCCAACTTTGCGAGCTGCGGTTTTGTTTCCGCCGTACTCTTCGAATTCTTTCTCAACTGATGAGGCAGACACGAGGGTTACACCCTTAACGTCGTCTATTAACTGAGCGTAGATATTCTGGAGAGAGCGGAATACACAAAGACGAGGACAGTCTGCCGTGCCGCTGATCTTGCCGCGGACTCTCTTATGGCGCTTCTGTCTTGCCTTTTTGGTGTCCGGTCTGTTTACCATTTTACAATCACTCCTTTATAAGACTTACTTGCCGCCCTTACCGGCCTTGCCTTCCTTGATGCGGATGCGTTCATCAACATACTTGATGCCCTTGCCCTTATAGGGTTCGGGAGGACGCTTCTCGCGGACTTCGGCAGCAAACTGGCCGACCTTCTGCTTGTCAGCACCGAGAACAACGATCTTGTTGGGAGCGGGAACTTCAACAGTAACACCGTCGGGCTCAGGCATGATAACCTGATGCGAATAACCGACTGTCAAAACAAGGTTCTTGCCTTCTTTTGCAGCACGGTAACCGATACCGTTGATTTCGAGCTCCTTCTTGAAGCCTTCGTTAACGCCTGTTACCATGTTAGCAACAAGAGTTCTTGTAAGACCGTGAAGAGATCTGTTGAGTTTCTCGTCGTTCGGGCGGGTGACCGTAATGGTATTGCCGTCCTTTTCTACTGTAATATTGCTGTGCACTGTTCTGGTAAGTTCGCCCTTGGGGCCCTTAACTGTTACAGTGCTGCCGTCGATGGCGACATCGACACCTGCGGGGATAACGATGGGTAATTTACCGATTCGTGACATCTAACAGCACCTCCTTACCAGACAAATGCAAGGACTTCGCCGCCAACGTTGGCCTTGCGAGCATCCTTATCTGTCATAATACCCTTTGATGTGGAGAGGATAGCGATTCCGAGGCCCTTCATAACCTTCGGGATATCCTCACAGCTTGAATAAATACGCAGGCCGGGCTTGGAAACTCTGCGTAAACCGGTGATGACCTGGCTCTTGTTGGGACCATACTTGAGTGTGATCTCGATCACGCCCTGAATGCCGTCGTCTTCAACCTTGAAGCTTTTTACATAACCCTCATCAACAAGAATCTGAGCAATTGCCTTTTTCATGTTGGATGCGGGAATCTTCACTGTGTCATGCTTTGCTGAGTTAGCGTTGCGGATTCTTGTCAACATATCAGCGATTGAATCAGTGATTTGCATAACCGTTTTTCCTCCTTTGCAATTGCTTGATTACCAGCTTGCCTTCTTAACTCCGGGGATCTGACCTGCATGAGCCAGTTCTCTGAAGCAGATACGACATACTCCGTACTTACGAAGGTATGCATGCGGCCTACCGCAGATTTTGCATCTGTTGTACTGTCTTGTTGAATACTTAGCGGGTCTTGCCTGCTTAACCTTCATTGATGTTTTGGCCACTACAATTCCCTCCTTACTTTTCAAACGGAGCGCCCATGAGTGTCAGGAGCTCTCTTGCTTCTTCATCAGTTGCAGCCGTGGTTACCACACAGATATCCATGCCGCGAACCTTATCGATCTTATCGTATTCGATTTCGGGGAAGATAAGCTGTTCTTTAACGCCTACGGAGTAGTTGCCGCGGCCGTCGAAAGAGTTAGCATTGATTCCTCTGAAGTCACGAACTCTGGGAAGTGCAAGATTGAAGAATCTGTCAAGGAATTCATACATTCTTTCACCGCGGAGTGTGACCTTTACGCCAATCGGCATACCTTCACGAAGTTTGAAGTTTGCGACTGACTTCTTCGCCTTACAAATAACGGGTCTCTGACCTGTGATCTGCTGAATATCGGACATAACTGCGTCGAGAGCCTTGGGGTTATCTCTTGCTTCGCCGCAACCGACATTGATAACGATCTTGTCGAGCTTCGGGATTTGCATGACGCTCTTGTAATTGAACTTCTTCATGAGAGCAGGAGCTACTTCATTGAGATAATGTTCTTTAAGTCTTGCTGCCATCTGTCATGTTCCTCCCTTATTCAAATTCTGCAAGGCAGTCGCTCTTCTTGCAAGTGCGAACCTTCTTGCCCTTTGAGTTAATCTTGTGGCCTACTCTTGTAGGTCTGCCGCACTTGGGGCAGATAAGCTGAACCTTATCGGCATAGAGAGCACTCTCCGCCTTGATAAGTCCGCCCTGCTCACCCATCTTGCGGGGCTTTACGTGCTTAGTGACGATGTTAACGCCTTCAACGATAACCTTTCCCTCGGAGGGGCTGACCTGCATGACCTTGCCCTCTTTGCCGCGGTACTTGCCGTTGATAACGACGACTTTATCGCCTGTTTTAACATGTACTTTATTCATTGCTGTACCTCCCATTAAAGAACTTCGGGAGCGAGAGAGAGGATCTTGAGATAATCCTTATCACGAAGCTCTCTGGCTACTGGGCCGAAGATACGCGTGCCCTTGGGATTCTTATCATCTCTGATAATAACGGCCGCGTTTTCATCAAAACGGACGTAGGTACCGTCTGCTCTGCGTAAGCCCTTTGCCGAGCGTACGATAACAGCCTTAACTACCTCACCCTTCTTAACAACTCCGCCGGGTGTTGCCTTCTTAACGGAAGCTACCACGACATCACCTATATTGGCATACCTTTTGCCGGAACCGCCGAGTACGCGGATGCACATAAGTTCTTTTGCACCTGTATTGTCGGCGACCTTAAGGTAACTCTGTTGCTGTATCACAGTGTTTCCTCCTTACCAAAATTATTTGGCCTTTTCGATAATTTCTACAACACGCCATCTCTTGTCCTTGGAAAGAGGACGTGTCTCCATAACGAGTACACGGTCGCCGATGCCACATTCGTTATTTTCGTCATGTGCCTTCAGCTTGATCGTGCGGTTAACGATCTTCTTGTAAAGCGGATGTCTTACCTTATCTTTAACAGATACGACAACCGTCTTATCCATCTTATCGCTGGTTACAAAACCCACACGGGTTTTTCTAAGGTTTCTTTCGCTCATAACTTAGCCTTCCTTTCCTCACGAGTTAGCGCCGTGGAGCTCGACATCACGCTGAACAGTCTTGATTCTTGCGATATCCTTTTTAACGGCACTGATTCTCATTGGGTTGTCGAGCTGGTTAATGGCTTGCTGGAAGCGCAGTTTGAACAACTCGTCCTTCAGCTCAAGGAGCTTAGCATCCAACTCTTCAGCGGAAAGTTTTCTTATTTCACTGGCTTTCATTTCTGCTCACCACCCGTTTCTTCCTTGGTAACAAACTTGCACTTGATGGGAAGTTTGTTTGCAGCAAGACGCATAGCTTCTGCCGCTGCTGCTCTGTCAACACCGGCGATCTCGAACATAACTCTGCCGGGTTTTACTACTGCTACCCAATATTCGGGAGAACCTTTACCTGAACCCATTCGAGTTTCAGCGGGTTTTTCCGTGATGGGCTTATCGGGGAAAATCTTGATCCAGACCTGACCGCCACGCTTGATATATCTTGTCATAGCGATACGGGCTGCTTCGATCTGGTTGGATGTGATCCATGCAGGCTCGAGAGCCATCAATCCATACTGACCGTAAGTTACAGTGTTACCGCTGTGGGCTGTACCCTTAAGACGGCCTCTCTGTACTCTACGATATTTAACTCTTTTAGGTAAAAGCATTATCTGGCTCCTCCTTCTCTGCGAGGTCTGCGAGAAGTACGGTTCGTTTCGTGAAGAACCTCTCCTCTGTATATCCATACTTTAACGCCGATACGTCCGTATGTCGTCTTTGCTTCTGCGAAGCCGTAGTCGATGTCGGCACGGATCGTCTGAAGCGGTATGGTTCCTTCGTGGTAGCTCTCTGAACGTGCAATTTCTGCACCGCCGAGTCTGCCTGATACCTGACACTTGATACCCTTTGCGCCAAGCTTCATTGTACGAGCGATTGATTGCTTAAGAGCTCTACGGAAAGAAATTCTTCTTTCAAGCTGAGAAGCAATGCTCTCTGCTACAAGCTGTGCATTGAGGTCAGGCTGTTTGATTTCAATGATGTTGATGGAAACATCCTTACCGCCAAGCTTCTTCTGGCAGATTGCCTTGAGCTTTTCGATTTCTGCGCCGCCGCGGCCGATAACCATACCGGGCTTTGCACAGTGAATGTTTACGTAAACGCGCTTTGCGTCGCGTTCGATCTCTACCTTAGGTACTCCTGCGGGGCTGAGCAACTTGAGAAGGAATTCACGAAGTTCGTAGTCTTCAACAAGAGTGTTAGCGAAATCTTTATCGTTTGCATACCAGCGGGATTCCCAATTCTTGATAACACCGATTCTTAAACCGGTCGGATTCACTTTCTGTCCCATTGTTTATTTCCTCCTCTCGCTTATTCTTTTTCCTTGAGTACAAGGGTGATATGAGATGTCTTTTTGTTTATACGGAACGCTCTGCCCTGAGCTCTGGGTCTGATTCTCTTAAGGGTTGCGCCCTGTCCTACGGAACACTCGGCAACATAGAGTCTTTCGGGATCCATGTTGTGGTTGTTCTCTGCATTAGCCATTGCTGACTTGAGAAGCTTCAGCACAGGCTCACACGCGGCCTTAGGCGTGTGTTTAAGGATAGCTACTGCTTTGTTAGCAGGCTGATTTCTGATAAGGTCAAGAACTATCTTTACCTTTCTCGGTGCTATACGGACAAAAGTCACTTTAGCTGTTGCTTGCATTAGTTACACACTCCTTTCGACCATTATTTGCCTGAATTTGAAGTTTTGGAACCGGCATGACCTTTGAAGGTTCTTGTCGGTGCGAATTCACCAAGCTTATGTCCGACCATATCTTCTGTTACGTATACGGGAACGTGCTTACGTCCGTCATGAACTGCGAAGGTATGTCCTACAAACTGCGGGAAGATTGTTGAGCTGCGGCTCCATGTCTTGAGAACCTGCTTATCGCCTGTTTCGTTCATCTTCTCGACTCTTTCGAGCAGCTTGGGCTGCACGAACGGTCCTTTTTTAACGCTTCTGCCCATTATTGTCTGCTCCTTTCTTATTTGCTGTTGCGGCGTTTAACGATCATCTTATTAGATGCCTTTTTCTTAGCACGTGTCTTGTAACCGAGTGCGGGCTTGCCCCACGGAGTTACAGGGCCGGGACGTCCGATCGGGCTCTTGCCCTCACCGCCGCCGTGCGGGTGGTCACAGGGGTTCATAACAGAACCGCGAACTGTAGGTCTCCAACCCATGTGGCGTTTACGTCCTGCTTTACCGATCTTAACGTTTTCATGATCAACGTTGCCGACCTGGCCGATAGTTGCCATACATCCTACGGGAACGTTACGAAGTTCGCCGGAGGGAAGTCTGAGGAGTGCGTAAGCACCTTCCTTCGCCATGAGCTGTGCAGAGTTACCTGCTGCTCTTGCAAGCTGTCCGCCTCTGCCGGGGTAAAGCTCTACGTTGTGAACAACCGTACCTGTGGGTACGTTAACAAGCGGAAGTGCGTTACCGACTTTGATATCGGAGCTCGGACCTGCGATAACAGTGTCGCCGACCTTGAGATCTGCAGGAGCGAGGATGTAGCTCTTCTCGCCGTCTTCATAGTTGATAAGAGCGATGTGAGCGGATCTGTTGGGATCGTACTCGATGCTCATTACTGTTGCGGGAACATCGAACTTGTTTCTCTTGAAGTCGATGATACGGTACTTTCTGCGGTTTCCGCCGCCACGATGGCGAACCGTGATTCTGCCGTAGCTGTTACGTCCCGACTTCTTGTTGAGAGGTGCTAACAAGCTCTTTTCGGGTCCGTTCTTGGAAAGACCCGTATAATCTGTAGTCGACATGTTACGACGAGCGTTTGTTGTCGGCTTATAGAGTTTGACTGACATTTCTTTCACTCTCCTTAAAGCGGCTTTGCGGAGCATGTCACTCTCCATACGTTACCGCCGGATTTAAATCAGTTGTTTATTACATCATGCCGTCAAAGAACTCGATTGTCTTTGACTTTTCCGTCAATGTAACGACAGCCTTTTTCCAGGACTTCGTGTAGCCCTCGTAACGGCCGTATCTGCGAAGATGTCCTCTTACATTGATCGTGTTGACCTTCTTAACCTCTACACCGAAAAGCTTCTCGACTGCTGCTGCAATTTCGATCTTGCCTGCATCTTTCGCAACTTCGAAGGTGTACTTCTTTTCCGCTGTACCTGCAAGGCTCTTTTCCGTGATGATGGGGCGGAGGATTACGTCTTGTGCTATCTTACTCATGCATATACCTCCTCGATCTTGCTTACTGCATCCTTAACAACGAGAAGTGTTTCACAGTTGAGGATATCGTAAACGTTAAGAGTATTTACGAATGCAGTCTTAACGCCTGCAATGTTTCTTGCACTCTTGTAGATGATCTCGTCATGCTCGGGGAGAACGATAAGTGTCTTGCCTGTGTTGAGTGCTGCAAGAACCTTTGCGATTTCCTTCGTCTTGATAGCTTCAAGCTTGAGGCTGTCGATAACCTTGATCTGATCATCTGCTACCTTTGAAGAAAGTGCCGACTTCATAGCGAGTCTGCGGACCTTCTTGTTGATTGAAAAACCGTATGAACGGGGCTTGGGGCCGTGTGCAATACCACCGTGGTACCACTGCGGAGCTCTTGTAGAACCCTGTCTTGCGCGTCCTGAACCCTTCTGTCTCCAGGGCTTCTTTCCTCCTCCGCTGACTTCACCGCGTGTAAGTGTGGACTGAGTGCCCTGACGCTGGTTTGCCAAATAGTTGACAACACACAGGTGCATAGCCGATACGTTGGGCTCAACGCCGAATACGCTTTCCGAAAGCTCGATTTCAGAAACCTTTGCGCCGGCCATATCAAATACGGATACGTTTGGCATAATTCTTTACTCCTTCCTTACTTCTTTACGCTGTCCGAAATGAGAACTATCCCGCCCTTGGGGCCCGGAATGGCTCCCTTTATAGCAATGAGATTGTTTTCGGCATCAACTTTGATTACGTTCAGATTCTGAATTGTCACACGTTCGTGACCAAGGTGACCTGCAAGCTTCTTTCCCTTGTAAACTCTGGAGGGATCCGAACAAGCACCCAGTGAACCGGCATGTCTGCCAACGGGGCCTGTACCGTGGGATTCCTTGAGTCTGGAGAAGTTCCATCTCTTGATTGAACCGGCAGTTCCTTTACCCTTGCTTGTGCCTGCTACGTCAACCTTTTCGCCTGCTGCAAAGATGTCTGCCTTGATTGTGTCGCCCACATTGATGCTTGCCATATCGTCAAGCTTGAACTCCTTAAGAGTCTTCTTGGGGGCTACGTCAGCCTTCTTGAAGTGACCCATCATGGGCTTGTTCACGCGCTGAACCTTTACGTCGCCGTAACCGAGCTGAACTGCT
>JAZSPN010000013.1:0-42662 GCA_045537495.1 Acutalibacteraceae bacterium | reverse complement strand
AAGCATTTATCCGACCGATGCGTATGACGGACGAGTGTTTTATGTGTCACTCGATGAAGAAACGGCCTCGGTTGACAGCGAAGGCAAGATTACGGCGCTGAAAGACGGTACCGCCACAATACGTGCCGTCGCGGCATCGGGAGCATATGCCGACTGCACCGTGACCGTCGGAAACCCCGTCATACAACCACCCGAAAAAACGATTAACAAAACGGTGATTTTGGTTTCTGCCGTTGCGGTTTCAGCGGTTGTACTCATAATAATCATAATCACCGTTTCAAAGAAACGAAAATAATATCTTGAAGCTTAGTTTCCCGAAGGTTTCTTCGGGGAATTTTTTTGTGAATTTTCTGAAAATTCATGAAATTCTCTTGTAACCGACAGCATATTGGTATATAATATAATTTGAATCATTATAATGCCTAATTATGCAATAACGAAGGAGATTAGCGTTGAGTCATTACGATTTAGAAAAAAGTCTGGTGTCAATTGAAGAAACGGCACGTCAAAAAGAATATTCTTCGCTGGTCAGAACGGTACTCGAAGCGAGATTTTCCGATAAACCGAAAGCGTTTGTTCATACATACGGATGTCAGGGTAATGTGTCCGACGGCGAAAGAATCAAAGGTGTTCTCGGCGAGTGCGGTTTTACCATGACGGACGAGCTGTCGGAGGCGGATTTTGTGCTTTACAACACCTGTGCTGTAAGAGAACATGCTCAGGACAGAGTCTTCGGAAATGTCGGAGCTTTAAAAAAGTACAAAACCGCAAACAAAAATATGAAAATTTGTCTTTGCGGATGTATGGTACAGCAGGCGCACGTTACCGAGAGAATAAAAAAGAGCTATCCTTTTGTCGATCTCGTGTTCGGAACTCATGTGTCGCACCGTTTGCCCGAGTTTTTGTACAGAATATACTGTCTTAATAAAAAGGTTTACGAAATTCCCGACAGTGACGGAGTTATAGCGGAGGGAATGCCGGTGTTGCGTGACAGCACCTTCAAGGCGTGGATTCCCATTATGTACGGATGCAACAACTTCTGCAGCTACTGCATTGTTCCGTATGTCAGAGGCAGAGAGAGAAGCCGAAGCTCCAAGGCGATTCTCGACGAGGTCAGAAGCGTTGTAAAGGACGGGTACAAGGAAATAACGCTTCTCGGACAGAATGTCAATTCGTATTCGGGCGATATGAACTTCTCGGAGCTTCTCAGAGAAATAAATGCGATAGAGGGTGACTTCATAATACGATTCATGACGTCGCATCCGAAGGACTGCACACATGAGCTCATAGACACGATTGCTCAATGTGAAAAAGTCGAGAGGCACCTGCATCTTCCCTTCCAGAGCGGAAATGACAGAGTGCTTGGTGTCATGAACAGAAAGTACACACGTGACAAGTATCTTTCTCTTGTAAAGTATGCCAAAGAGAAGATAGACGATGTGCTTATCACGAGTGACGTAATTGTGGGTTTCCCGGGAGAAACCGACGAGGAATTCGAGGATACATTGTCACTCTCCCGAGAAGTCAGATTTTCATCGCTGTTTTTGTTCATTTACTCACCGCGTGAAGGCACGGTTGCGGCAAAGATGGAAGACGGTGACACCCACGAAACGAAGGTCAGGCGATTTAAAAAGCTTGAACAGCTTCAGGCGGAAAACTCTGCACAAATAGCGAGTGAAATGGTCGGAAAAACGTACAGAATACTCTGTGACAGCGTTGTCCGAGAGGGAGTACTCAGCGGAAAAACCTCGGGGGCCATGTCAGTTGAATTCTGTAGTGACGAGAATTGCTTAGGTACCTTTGTAAATGTGCGTATAACCGAGCGTTCGGGTTGGAATCTTAAAGGTGAAATCGTCTGATTTCAGAATATAAAGTTGTCAATTAAGCGGAAACGCTGTAATAAAGGAGAATAAACATGGCAGATTTAATCAAAATGGCAAGAGAACTCGGTGCACAGATCCAGAAGGATCAGAGATACATCGAATTTATGGAAGCGCACGAAGCGAATGAAAAGGATAACGAGCTCAACGAGCTTATCGGAAAGATTCAGCTTGTTCATATGTCCTACAATCACGAGGCGAGCAAGGACGACAGAAACGAGGAGAAGCTCAAGGCTTACGACGAAGAATTCAATGCACTTTACAACGAAGTTATGATCAATCCGAATATGCGCAGATACGAAAAGGCGAGAACGGCGATTGATGAACTGATGAAGGAGATCACGGGAATTCTCACTCTTTGCGTCAGAGGTGAAGATCCCGAAACATGCGACCCCCATGCATCTTGCAGCGGTGACTGCAGCTCATGCGGAGGATCCTGCGGAGAATAATCCGTAAGAACGGAAGTGAAGGAACGTGGCGGAATTAACGCCGATGATGAGGCAATATTTTGAGATAAAACAGGATTATACCGATACGATACTGATGTTCAGACTCGGAGATTTCTACGAGATGTTCTTTGACGATGCAAAGACTGCATCGAAGGAGCTGGAACTCGTGCTCACGGGACGTGACTGCGGTCAGGAGGAACGCGCTCCGATGTGCGGAGTGCCGTTCCACAGCGCCGATTCGTATATAGCAAGACTTGTCCAGAAGGGCTACAAGGTTGCTATTTGTGAACAGACCGAGGACCCCTCGACGGCAAAAGGAATTGTCAGAAGAGAGGTTGTTCGTGTCATAACACCGGGTACCGTTATCGAAAGCAGTATGCTTGACGAGTCGAAGAACAACTATCTGTGCTGTATTTTTGCAAAAAACAAAAAGACGGCAGGCATCTGCTTTTCCGATCTTTCCACGGGCGAAGTGCATCTTACCGAGTCGGCGGGAAGCGATTTGCAGAATTCAATTATCAACGAAATGTGCAGATACTCTCCGACGGAGATTATCATCAACGGCGCGGTGTCCGACTTTGCCAAGGTGATTTCTTTCGCGAGGGACAGAATGGGAATCTCGATAGACGTTTATCCCGACGAATACTTTGACCGTGATTCGTGCAAACGCGAGGTAGTCAGGCATTTTGCAGGAGTGGGCATCACCGCAAATACAATCGACAGTGATGCTGCCGAATGTGCACTGGGTGCATCGTTAAGGTACCTTAAAGAGGTGCAGAAGCAGGATCTCCAGAATATCCGTGAAATCGATTTTTACAACAATGCGAGATTTATGAGGCTTGATGCGTCATCGCGTCGTAATCTGGAGCTTACCGAAACCATGCGCAACCGTGACAAAAAGGGAACGCTTCTGTGGGTGCTTGACAAAACAAAGACTCCCATGGGAAAAAGACTTATCAGAAGCTGGGTTGAACAGCCTCTTTTGAGCGTTCCGAGGATAACGAAGCGTCAGGGAGCGGTAGGGGAGCTTGTCGATGAGCAGATATGCCTTAAAGAACTCAGACTTTCACTTTCCGAAATCGGCGACATGGAACGTCTTATGGCGAGAGTCGTATACGGTACGGCGAATGCCAAGGAGCTCAAAACGCTTGAAATAATGCTTCGTCAGCTTCCGTACCTTCGAAAGGATTTAGAAGGCAGACGTTCGACACTTCTCAGTGAGATTTATACACATATAGACCTTCTCGACGACATACGGGGACTTATTGAAGCTTCAATATGCGACGAGCCTCCGTTCTCGGTCAGAGAAGGCGGAATGATAAAGAGCGGATACGACGAAGAGGTTGATTCGCTTCGCAATATACTCCAAAACAGCAAGGACTTTATACTTTCGATACAGCTTTCCGAACAGGAAAAAACGGGTATAAAGAAGCTTAAAATCGGATATAACAGAGTTTTCGGATATTATATTGAGGTACCTAACTCTTTTAAGGAGCTTGTACCCGAAACGTATATCAGAAAGCAGACTCTTGCTAACTGTGAACGATACATAACTCAGGAATTAAAGGAAATCGAAGCAAAGGTGCTCAGTGCCCAGGAGAGAATAACGGGGCTTGAATATGAGATTTTCTGTGCTGTCAGGGAAAGAATAGCAAAAGAGCTTCCGAGAGTGCAGAAAACGGCTTCCTCGGTTGCGACGCTTGATGCAATCTGTTCAATGGCGCAGACTGCCCTTGAAAACGGTTACAACTGTCCGATGGTGACGGACGGTGATGAGCTTCTCATCAAAAACGGAAGACATCCCGTTGTTGAAAAAATGCTGAGCGATGCACCTTTTGTTCCCAACGACACGAGCCTTGACTGTTCGGAGAACAGATGTGCGATAATAACCGGTCCCAACATGGCGGGTAAATCGACGTTCATGCGTCAGGTTGCGCTTATTGTGCTCATGGCGCAGACGGGAAGCTTCGTGCCTGCCGAAAGTGCGACGATAGGTCTTTGTGACAGCATTTTCACGCGAGTCGGAGCGTCCGATGATCTGGCTTCGGGACAGTCGACGTTCATGGTCGAGATGAGCGAGGTTGCGACGATTCTGAAAAATGCGACTTCGAAAAGCCTTATAATATTTGATGAAATCGGCAGAGGCACATCGACCTTTGACGGAATGAGCATAGCGAGAGCGGTGCTTGAATATACGGCGGATAAAAAGAGGCTTGGTGCAAAGACGCTGTTTGCGACTCATTACCACGAGCTTACGGAGCTTGAAAGCTGTCTTCAGGGAGTACGCAACTATAATATTGCCGTCAAAAAACGCGGTGACGATATAACCTTCCTTCGTCGGATAATTCCCGGCGGGGCAGACGGAAGCTACGGTATCGAGGTTGCAAAGCTTGCCGGAGTGCCGTCGGCGGTTGTTTCGAGAGCCAAGGAAATCCTTTCCGAGATTGAGACGGAAAACGGAAAAGTACAGATTACGTCGACGGATACCGCAGTGCCCGACAATTCCGATCAGATGACGTTCGGCTCAGGTAAAGAAAATGAAATCGTGGCAAGACTGCGTAATCTCGACGTCAACACACTGACACCCATAGAAGCTCTTACGGAGCTGTTTACTTTGTCGGCAGAGGCGAAGAATTTATAATACGAGGAGGGCGAGTAATGCCGAAGATCAACCGTTTACCGAAGCAGGTTGCAGATCTTATTGCAGCAGGCGAAGTGGTGGAAAGACCGGCATCAGCTGTAAAAGAGCTTCTTGAAAACAGCATAGATGCAGGAGCAAAAAAGGTTACCGTCGAGATTAAAAACGGCGGAATCAAATACATCAGAATTACCGATGACGGTTGCGGCATTGCACGTGAGGATGTCAGAAACGCATTTGTCAGTCATGCAACGAGCAAGATTTATGATGAATCCGATCTTGATTCGATACTGACACTCGGCTTCCGAGGCGAAGCGCTTGCCTCCATTGCGGCTGTTGCACGCGTGGAGATGCTGACACGGTCGGAAGATGAAACGATAGGCACGAGATATGTCATCGAGGGCGGAGAAGAGGTAACACTTGACGATGCAGGCTGTCCGAAGGGGACGACCATCGTAATCAGAGATCTTTTCTTCAACACACCGGCAAGAATGAAGTTTCTGAAAAAAGACGTTTCCGAAGCAAACGCCGTGGCGGCGGTTGTTGACAGAATAGCACTTTCGCATCCCGAGGTGAGCATACGTTTTATCAGAGAGGACAAGGATGCTCTTTTCACATCGGGTGACGGCAAAGCGGAAAATGCCGTATACGCGGTATTCGGACGTGATTTTTACAAGGACCTTCTGCCGATAGACTATACGCTTGACGGAATCACCGTCAGCGGTTTTGTGTCGAAGCCGATTGCGGCAAGACCGAGCAGAAGTATGCAGTTCTTCTTTTTGAACGGCAGGTACATAAAGACGGGCACGGGCTCTGCGGCGATTTCCGAAGCCTACAAGCACCGCATAACGGCGGGTAAGTTTCCGTCGTGTATAATAAATATTACGGTACCTGCACATTCCGTCGATATCAATGTTCACCCCGCCAAGATCGAGGTGCGTTTTGAAAACGAAAAGCCCATATTCAATGCGATATATTATGCCGTAAAGAACGTTCTCGATGCCGACAGGACGAATGCTCAGGTTGCCGTCGGAACAAGGCGACCGTCACCGACTGCGATCAATAATTTTCTGAAGCTTGCAGATACCGAAACTCGGCAGATGAGCGTTGCGGATTTGCCCGGAAAACGTGATGATTTCTTTGTCACAACGAAGGATACATCTGTTTTGTCAGGTACCGAAGTAAAGATGGAGAAAAATATTGCGACAACCGCGGAAATTTCAACGGACAGATTTGTTTCGCTGTCCGCGCCGAAGCTTGTCGGAACACCGTTACAGACGGAAGAGCTTGTGAAGATGCCCGAAAAAACGAGGGAAGAAAGTCCGTCGACGGAACCGACTGCCGACATATTACCGCAAACGTCCGTACAAGAGCCCGAGGCAGTTTCTCATAATGACAAAGAAGAGAACAGCCCGACAAAAACGGTCTGCGCGGAAGACTCCGTTCCCGAATTTACGGTGATCGGCGAAGCGTTCAGAACCTACATTTTCGTCGAAACAGACAACAAAATTTTAATTATAGACAAGCATGCCGCGCATGAGCGGATTATCTATGAGGAACTTAAAAATAATGCGGGTACGGGAGAAACACAGCTTTTGCTGTCTCCCGTAAGCGTAACTCTTCGCAAAGATGAGTATTCGGCAATCCTTGAAAATGAAGATTTGCTTTTGAAAGCAGGATTTTCGGTGTCCGATTTCGGATTCGGAACCGTCGCCGTGACGGAATGTCCCATCATGCTCGATGCCGAGGATGCACGTCAGGCCGTCATGGAGTTTGCCTCCTATCTTTGCAAAAACAAAAACGAACTTATTTCGGAAAAAACCGACTGGATCTATCACAATACCGCTTGCCGTGCGGCGATAAAGGGCGGGGATAACACGACGGAATATGAAAGAAATATTTTTGTCAAGAAGCTTTTATCCATGCCCGATATTCGCACGTGTCCGCACGGAAGACCCGTAATGGTTGAAATGACTCGAAGAGAGATGGAGAAGAGCTTTGGACGAATATAGAATTCCGATTATCGCCGTGGCGGGGCCTACTGCATCGGGAAAGACAAGACTTGCCGTTGAATTAGCAAAAAAATACTCGGCGGAAGTTGTATCGTGTGACTCCATGCAGATATACAAGGGCATAAGTATATCTACGGCGAAGCCTACACCCGAAGAAATGCAGGGGGTACCACACCATCTTATTGATTTTCTTCCGCTTTGCGAACCGTTCAGTGTGGCGGATTACTGTGATACGGCAAAAAAGTGCATAGCCGAAGTGAACGGCAGAGGAAAGAATGCGGTTTTGTGCGGCGGCACGGGACTTTATATGCAGTCACTTCTTGAAAATATAGATTTCAGCGGAAACGGAGCAGACGAAGAGCTTCGCGAGAAACTGAAAGAGAGGTCACGGACAGAAGGGGCGAAGGCTCTCTGGCAAGAGCTTTTGTCGCTGGATCCCGAATCGGCAAAGAGCATTCATTGCAACAATGTCGGAAGGGTAATCAGAGCGTTGGAGCTTTATTACACGTCGGGAATTACAATGTCAGAGCAGAAGAAACTGTCCAGAAGGAATCCTTCGCAATATAATCCGTGCATAATTTTTCTTGATTATGCGGACAGACAGATACTTTACGACAGAATCAATCTCCGCGTTGAGATGATGCTTCGTGACGGTCTTTTGGCGGAGGCGAGGGAATTTTATGAATCGGTGAAGAATTCCGATACCACGTCGAGGCAGGCGATAGGATGCAAGGAATTCATACCGTATTTTGAAGGCAGATGTACATTCGACGAGGCAGTCGAATCCGTAAAGAAGGAAACGAGGCACTATGCCAAAAGGCAGCTTACGTGGTTCAACAGAATGGCGGGTACCGTCAAGCTTTATGCGGACGGACTGAGCTTTTCTCAGATTGAGGAAAAGGCTGTTTCAATCATAGAGGAATCGAAAATATTCGAAAGATGACGGAGGTGTTGATTGTTGGCGCGTGTTAAGAAGAGGAAAAAAAGGTTAATCAACAACAGAGCGTACAGATTGGCAATGGCAGTATTTCTCGTTATATTTCTGATCGGAATCGGATATAAGCTGTACGAGGTCAACTCCGACACTCTCGAAACCGTAACCGCAATTGAGGAAACGGCACATGTAACATATGATACGACGGCGTTTATCGTTAAGGATGAAGAGGTAATTGCCGAAAAGATAGACGGATACGCGGTACCGTTTGCCGAGGACGGAGAAAAGGTAAACTGCAATGCTCAGATAGCGGTTTTGTTCACCGATGAGGAAAGTGCGGCCAACTATACGGAAATTCAGATGCTTAAAAGCAGATATGACCGTTACAGGAAGCTTTCCGAGGGAACGGAATATTCGATGATGAGGCTTGATTATCTTACCGACGGAGCGCGGCAGGATTTATGCGACTTCATAGATTCGGCAAGGTCGGGAGAAATACAGAAAGGTTCGGCATTCGCGGAAGATTTTCTCGACAAGGAAACGGCATTCGACATAACCGTAAACGGAAACATTGACCTGTCCGACGAAATGCTGTCGATATCGGCAAGGATAAAGAATCTCGAATCGACCATGAGCGACGGAAAGGTCGTTACGACGGGGATTGAAAGTCCGGGATACTATTTCAGCACGACGGACGGACTTGAAAACGAACTGAATTACGATGATGTAAAGAGTATTCTTCCTCAGGACCTTCAAAGAGCGCTTGACAAGACACCGGAAGTCAGCGAAGGTACGGCGGGAAAAATCGTAAAGAGCTACAAATGGTACATCGTTTTTGAAATAGACATCAAAACGACCGATTATTTTCTCGGGAAAGTCGGACAAAGCATCACGGTGGATTTTTCGGGACTTTCCGTTGACGGGATCAATACGGTAATTCATTCCGTTAATACGCATAATACGCACGACGGAAAGGGCAGTGTGGTGGTGCTCAGATGCAGTACTGTAAGCGAGGAGCTGCTGTCACTTCGAAAGGCGGATATTTCGGTTATTCTCAAGGAAGAAACGGGATACAGAATTCCGAGCAGTGCCGTCAGAATCACACAGGAGGACGGCGAAGAGATACAAGGTGTTTTCATACTCAGAGGCGATGTAATAAACTTCAGAAAAATCGATGTGGTTTATACGGGCAAGGATTACGTGCTGTCGAAAAAGAAAACACAGAAATCGTATGTAAAGCTTTACGATGAAATTATAATGGGAGGTAAAGAGCTTCATGACGGAGACCTTGTATATGACTGAGCGTAAAAAGGTTATCGAAGAGAATCTTAAAGCAGTCAGACACGACATCGAAGAAACGGCATTGAAGCACGGAAGAAGCCCTTCGGATGTGCGGCTTATGGCGGTAACAAAGACGGTTGAAGCTGAGTTTATCAATCATGCAATCGGACTCGGAGCAACACTTATCGGCGAAAACAAGGTGCAGGAATACCTCGGAAAGAAGAACGACCTTATCACGCCTCACGAGGCGCATCTGATAGGTCATCTCCAGACGAATAAGGTGAAGCAGATTGTCGGCGAGGTGTCCCTGATACAGTCGGTAGACAGTGTAAAGCTTGCAAGGGAAATCGGAAAGCAATCGGAAAAAATCGGAGTCACAACGGACGTTCTGCTCGAAGTAAACATCGGAAAAGACGAAAACAAGTTCGGTTTCTTGCCCGAGGAGCTTTGCGAAAAAGTGTTCGAAATTTCCGAAATCGAAGGAATCCGGGTGCAGGGACTGATGACGGTACCGCCTTTTGATGTCGAAACAGAAAAAACACGCACATTTTTTTCAAATATGAGGCAACTGTTTATTGACATCGGAGAGAAAAAAATACATAATACTAATATGGGAATTTTATCGATGGGAATGTCGGGTGATTTCAAAGAGGCAATCGCCGAGGGATCCACCGTTGTCAGAGTGGGTACCGCGATATTCGGATCGAGATTTTACAGCAGATAAACTAAGTAAATATTGGAGGACAAAAAAATGGCTTTTAAGGACGTAATCAAAAAAATGGCGGGAATATCCGATAACGGATTCCAGGACGGAGCAGAACAGCAGGATGAATATCTGGACGAAGAATATATCGATGCCGAGGACGATATTTACAGCAACAGTCATGCTGACAGCAGACATGTAGACTACAAGAATTCCGAAAACAGCCAGAACGGCACCGCAAGCAACATCGTCGGCTTCAATTCGCGCAACGGAAATTCACAGGTAACTTTTGCCACACTCAAGGGATTTGCCGGAGTCGAGGGCGTAGCCGATTCGCTGAAGGAAAGAAAGATCGTTATTCTCAATCTCGAGGAGTGCAAGCTTGAAGAAGTCAGAAGAGTTATCGATTTCTTCTACGGCGTTACATATTCCCTTTCGGGAAAATTCCAGAGAATTGCAGGCAGAGCATATATCATTACTCCCAGCGGTGTAAATCTTACGGGAGAACTGCTTGATCAGATCGAAAAGAACGCATCCAAATAAGACGCACACGTGAAAGAATTTTGAGATGGAGGAACAGAGAATATGCTTACACCCGGACAGATAAAAGAGTATAAATTTCAGCCGGCGGGACAGGGCGTATACAGAGCCGACGAGGTGGACAAGTTTTTCAGCACCGTAGTTGCGGCATATGAAAAAATATACAGAGAAAACGGAGATCTTCTCAAAAGAGCGGGAATGCTTGCCGAAAAGGTCAAGGAGTACCAGGAGGAAGAAGAGCTCATCAAAAAGACTCTCATCGTGGCACAGAAGAAAGCCGATGAAATCGAAGCCGCGGCAAAGAAAAAGAGTGAAGAAAGCGTTGCGGCCGCACTTAAAGAAGCGAGAGAAAAGACCGTGTATTCGGAAAAGAAGGCGAAAGAGCTTCTGACGACGGCGGAAGAGCGCGCAAGAATGACGGTAACTCAGGCTGAGCAGAGAGCAACCGATACTCTCAGAGGAGCAAGTCTTACGGCGGAGCAGACAATAGGCTCGGCAAAGGGCAAGGCGACGCTTCTTCTTTCCGAGGCGAAGACGAGAGCGGACAGCATTCTTTCGGAGGCAAAAAGGAAGTCGGACGAAATACTCGGATCACTTAAAAACGAGGTTATCAAAGAGAAGAAAGCTCTTGAAACTGTCAGAGCTTCGAGCAAGGAGTTTAAGGCGAAGCTTATCGAATCCTGCTACGAGCAGATCGGCATGACCGAACAGCTTCTGGGATTTGCGGACAGCGATGACGGACTCGGAGAAAGGGCGCTTGAAGCCGCACAGAGCTTTGATGCCGTCAAGGAGGAACCCGTTGTCGAACAGGCGCTTCCCGAAATTGAAAAGCTGATGGAAGATGTCCAGGCGGCGGCAGAAGAAAAGGCTGAGCTTTATGCAGAAAAAGAGCCCGTCGCGGAAGTAAAGATCGATGAAGTTTCTCTTCCTGAGAGAGAGCCCGAATTTTTCATAGGCATCGGTGTTGAAGAAGAGCAGGAAGAAGTACCGGAAGAGGATGTAAGCGCAGGCGGATTTGCCTTTGTCGGCGGAATATTTGACGATTATGTTCCCGAGGAGATAGACTCTCAGGCGGAGGATATTCCGGAGCTTGAAGTAGCGGATTTCAACGATATTTTCTCACAGGAAATCAATAACGGACACGAAGAAGCTGTTATTGAAGAGCAAACGGAAGCTCCCGTGCTTGAAGAGGACAGACCTTTCGGAAGACTCAATGACAAGTACATGACTTTCGACGACGGTGAAGAGCAGAACAGCTTCTTCGGCAATGTTGAAGAAACAGAGTCTGACGATACAAAGATTTACGAGGCACCCGAAAAGGAAGAGGAAGCTCCCGCCGAGGAAAAGAAGGGTGACAAGAAGCCCGAAAAGAAAAAACGCAAGCTTTCACTTTTCAGCATGTATGAAGACGATGACGACGAAGATGATGAAGACGATGACGACGAATTTGACGATGATGACGATGATTCGGACGGCGGCTTCAGAGGTCTTTTCCGCAAAAAATAATTCAGAACTAAGGAAAACGGTATGCGCAGATTTTTAACACTTACTGCAACGGCGGTGCTGATTGTTGCGGATCAGCTTATAAAGTCGGCGGCAAAAGCATCTCTTGCGGAAGACAGAATTATTGAAATAGGAAAAGTTATTGCTTTCCGCTATGTCGAAAATACGGGAATGGCGTTCAGTCTTCTGAGCGGAAAAACCGTATTCCTCTCGGTGGTGACTGCCGTTATGCTTGTTGCGGTTATGGCGGTGTTGCTGAGCGGAAAGATAAAGGACAAATTGCTGTATGTGTCGCTCTTGCTTGTGGCATCGGGAGGAGCGGGAAATCTGTACGACAGAATAGTCAGAGGTTACGTTATTGATTACATCGAGCCGTTGTTTGTGGATTTTGCGGTTTTCAATTTTGCGGACTGTCTTATAACGGCGGGTTCGTTTTTGATGATAGTGTATCTTATTTGCGACATTGTCAGAGAAAAACGGAGAAAGGAACAAAGCAGTTGAAAGAGTTTACAGTCCCCGAGGGTACGTCGCAGAAGAGGATAGACAAACTGCTGTCGGAGCTTTATCCCGAGTGGTCGAGGTCGTTTATACAGAAGATGATCGATGACGGCAGAGTTACGGCGGACGGAAAAACCGTTACGAAAAGCAGTAAGCTCTCAGAGGGAAGCGTGATTTCGGTGGAAGAGATCGAGCTTCGCGAGATAGTGGCATTGCCCGAGGATATACCGCTTGACGTCAGATACGAGGACAAGGACCTGCTGGTTGTCAACAAACCGAGAGGGATGGTAGTGCATCCCGCACCGGGCAATCCCGACGGTACGCTTGTCAATGCGCTGCTTTACCACTGCAAGGGGGAGCTGTCGGGAATTAACGGCGAGATACGTCCCGGTATCGTGCACCGCATAGATAAGGATACGAGCGGACTTCTGATAGTTGCAAAAAACGATATTGCACACAAGGCGCTGGCGGCGCAGATCGAGGAACACAGTTTTCTTCGTGAATACAGAGCGGTACTTCACGGAAAATTCAAAAACCATGCCGGAACGGTTAATGCGCCGATAGGCAGAAGTGAAAAGGACCGCAAGAAGATGTGCGTAACAGAAAAGAATTCACGCCATGCACTGACACATTATGAAGTGCTTGAGGAGTTTTCGGACTTTTCTTATACGGCACTCAGACTGGAAACGGGAAGAACTCATCAGATCAGAGTTCATATGGCATATATAGGACATCCCGTAGCGGGAGATCCGGTGTACGGACCGCGCAATACGGCACTTGACGGAGGTCAGTGCCTTCATGCGGGACTGATAGGATTCCGACACCCGTGCGACGGAAGGTATATCCGTATAGAATCGGAGTTACCGTCTTACTTTGAAAAATTTCTGAAAAAAATCAGACCGTGAGGAAGACACAAAATGAAAAAGGACAACAAGATAATAGTAATACTTATTTCGGTAATAGCATCAGCGGCACTTGTCATGATACTGTTTTTCGGAACTCATTATCTTTTCGAGAATCCGACGGGTATTGTGCTTTCTCCCGACATGAAGACCTTTACGGTAGTCAGTGGAGGAGATTACACTTCCGGAGAGATAGCGGGTTATCTTCGTTCAATGAAAAAGCAGGGACTTTCATATATGAAGATATCGGACAAGATCTACTGTGCCAAGGGTGACAACACATATGCACTGCTTGTCGAGATGATGAAAGCTAACGGGTATGAGTATATCGGTTGCGATGAAATTTCCGTAAATATCAGATATTTTTACAAGGACGGCAAGATGGTATCGGTACGCGTAGAACACGATATAAATGCAAAATGGTGTCTTTGGAATCTCGGAAACGCACAGCAGTATGACCTCGATAAAGAGGGCTACAAAAAGATGGACTAAAAAACTGATATAAAACTTGGAGGTGGCTGTTTTGGACGCAGTTGCAAAAAAACAATTAAAAGAAACGGCTTGCAAGGTTCGAATGGGCATTGTAGAGAGCGTTTACAGTGCAAAGTCGGGACATCCCGGCGGATCACTTTCCGCAGCAGATATTATGACGTATCTGTATTTCAACGTGATGAATGTTGATCCGGCGGATCCTTCGAAGGAGGACAGAGATCGTTTCGTTCTTTCGAAGGGACATATTTCTCCATGTCTTTATGCCGTTCTTGCACATAAGGGCTTTTTCCCCGTGGAAGAGCTGAAAACATTCCGCAAGGTCGAATCCAGACTTCAGGGACATCCCAGCATGAGATACACTCCCGGAGTGGATATGAGCTCAGGCTCACTCGGACAGGGAATTTCAACGGCAGTCGGAATGGCTCTCGGTGCAAAGCTTTCGAAGAGCGATGTAAGGGTTTACACCATGCTTGGTGACGGCGAAATCGGCGAAGGTCAGGTATGGGAAGCGGCTATGTACGCAAGTGCAAAGAAGCTTGACAATCTTGTTGCGATTATCGACAACAATAATCTTCAGATTGACGGTACTGTGGAAGAGGTAAATTCACCTTATCCCATTCCCGAAAAATTCGAGGCATTCGGCTTTAATGTTATCGAGATTGATGCTCATGATTTCGATCAGATCGAAGATGCTTTCAAGAAGGCGGAACAGTGTAAGGGCAAGCCTACCGCAATTATTGCAAAGAGCGTCAAGGGTAAGGGTGTTTCCTTCATGGAAAATCAGTGCGCATGGCACGGATCGGCACCCAATACGGAACAGTATGAACAGGCTATGAGCGAGCTCAGAACGGCTCTTGCCGAGATTGAAGCGGAGGGTTGAAAATGGCGGATACGGTAAAAATTGCAACCAGGGACAGCTACGGTAAGGCGCTTGTTGAACTCGGAGCTGTAAACGATAAGCTTATAGTTCTTGACGCGGACCTTGCGGCGGCAACGAAAACGGGCGGATTCAAGAAGGCGTATCCCGACAGATTTTTTGATACGGGAATTGCAGAATCAAACATGATGTGTATCGCGGGCGGACTTTCGACGATGGGATACACGGTATTTGCAAGCACTTTTGCCATGTTTGCGGCAGGCAGAGCATTTGAGCAGGTCAGAAATACAATCGGATATCCCCATCTCAACGTAAAGATAGGTGCAACTCACGCGGGTATTTCGGTCGGCGAAGACGGAGCGAGCCACCAGTGCTGTGAGGATATCGCACTGATGAGAACGATTCCGGGCATGACGATAATCAATCCTGCCGACGATACGGAAGCAAGACAGGCGGTATTTGCGGCGGCGGCCATGGAAGGTCCCGTATACATGAGATTCGGCAGACTTGCAGTACCCGTAATCTTCGGTGATGACTACAAGTTCGAAATCGGCAAGGGCGTAAAGCTTGTCGAGGGTACCGATGTAACGATTATTGCAACGGGACTTATGGTGGGCGAAGCGCTTACGGCGGCAGAGCTTCTTAAAGCGGAGGGCATTTCGGCAGCGGTAATCAATATGGCGACGATCAAGCCGATTGACAGAGATATAATTATTGAAGCTGCAAAGAGCACGGGTGCCATCGTAACGGCGGAGGAGCATAATATCATCGGCGGACTCGGCGGAGCAGTTGCGGAGGTAGTGTGTGAAACGGTACCCGTACCTGTCGTAAGACTCGGTGTAGAGGACACCTTCGGACGCTCAGGCCCCGCAGCGGAGCTTCTTCATCTTTACGGACTTGATGCCGCTAACATTGTTTCGAAGGCGAAGACGGCAGTCGCTATGAAAAAATAATATTTTATTGCTGTCCGATACTGTCCGAAACAGTTCGGACAGCATTTCCGCATTGTAATACCATTTAAGGAGACCGTTATGGAAGAAGAAAGAAAGGACGTTTTGTTCAAAAGATCGGCGTTTGGCGGATTCAGAAGGAACGACGTAATGAGATATATCGAACAGCTTCAGAATGAGCTTTCGAAGAGCAAGGGCGAATGTCTGAAACAGGCGAAGCTTCTCGAAGATTATAAAAGGAAGAATGCCGAGGCAGTCGGAAACTGTATGAGCAGTGCCAAATCGGCAGTTGAAGAAGTGGACAGAATGCTGACGGCGATGTCGGAGCAGTTAACGAGAGTCAGTGCCGAAAAGGCGGAGCTTGAAAAGCAGATGCAGGAGCTTCAAAAGGAAAAGAGCACTCCCGTGACGGCGCAGACCGAGGAAAACACGGCGGAGGACAGAATTGCCGAGCTTATGGAGCAGATTGAAGATCTCCGTGCAAGGCTCAGGGTGGAAACTGCCGCGAACGAGATTCTCACGAACCGTACGGATTCGGAAAATGACGACGGATTCTTTACGGCGGTTGCAGAAGAAACCGTTACTGAGGAATCGGTCGAAGAGGTGTTGGACGAACCTGCCGAAGAAGCGGTAACGGAAGAAGAAAACGAGTCGGAAGAAAAAGAAGTTACGGTGGAAGAAATCGAGCAAATAATAAACCGTTTTCTTAAATAATTGAATACGGAGATTATTTTTAATGAGTAAGCTGCATATTATTAATGTCGGCGACTTGAAAGAAAGAGCGTCGGAATTAAAAAACGGAGACAGAGTACTTCTTTCGGGTACGGTTTATACGGCGCGTGATGCCGCGCATAAGCGTATTTTCGAGCTTCTCGACAGTGGCGGGGAGTTGCCGTTTGAGCTTGACGGTGCCTGTATTTATTATGCGGGACCGACACCGGCAAGAGAGGGTACCGTGATAGGAAGTTGCGGTCCCACGACGTCGGGAAGAATGGACAGATTCTCACCGAGGCTTCTCGATCTGGGACTTACGGCAATGATCGGCAAGGGTGAACGGGACGAAAATGTCACGGAAGCCATTGTCAGAAACAAAGCGGTATATCTTTGTGCGATAGGCGGTGCGGGAGCGTTGGCGGCACGGTGTATCAGGGAGTGCGAGGAAATTGCATTTTTTGATCTCGGATGCGAAAGCGTAAAGAAACTGACTGTGGAGAATTTCCCTCTGACGGTGGGAATCGACAGTGACGGAGGTACTTTGTTCAGGTAACCTCGGGGTGTGGTTTTTGAGTTTTACTCAGTTTATCTCAGCTGTCTTTTCAGACAGAACACTGCTTGTGACGGTATTGCTGACACTGTCGGTAATATTTGTAAACGGATGGACAGATGCACCGAATGCAATAGCAACGTGTGTATCGACAAGGGCGTTGAACGTGCGGACGGCAATAGTTATGGCTGCCGTGTGCAATCTTCTCGGAGTAACCGTCATGACGGGAATCAATTCCGGTGTGGCACAGACCGTTTATAACATAGCCGATTTCGGAAGCGGTAACGATGCTGCACTGACGGCATTGTGTGCCGCAATGACGGCGATAGTGCTGTGGGCGGTTACGGCATGGTATTTCGGAATACCGACAAGCGAAAGCCATGCGCTGATAGCGGGACTTTCGGGAGCAAGCGTCGCCATAAACGGCGGTCTTTCGGGAATCAGTGCAACCGAGTGGGCAAAGGTGCTTCTGGGACTGTTGCTTTCATCGGTACTCGGATTTTTGTCGGGATTTATAACCGTAAAAATAGTCGGAAACGTTTTTTATAATATAAGAAGAGAAAAGTCGGAACGCTTTTTTAAAGCGGCACAGATTCTGTCGGCGGCGCTTGTGGCATTTATGCACGGGGCGCAGGACGGGCAGAAGTTTATCGGAGTATTTCTTCTCGGAATAAATCTTTCAAGAGGAAATTATGATACGGATTTTTCGGTGCCCGTATGGCTTATGGTGCTGTGTGCGGCAGTCATGGGAATCGGAACATCGACGGGAGGTCAGAGAATAATCAGGTCTGTCGGCATGGATATGGTGAAGCTTCAAGGCTACCAGGGATTCAGTGCAGATACGGCAGGAGGTTTTTGTTTACTGTTTTCAACGTTAACGGGAATACCCGTCAGCACGACGCATACGAAGACGACGGCGATTATGGGCGTCGGGGCCGCAAAGAGCATAAGAAATGTCAACTGGTCGGTAGTAAAAGAAATGGTGTACGCGTGGCTGATGACGTTTCCCGGATGCGGAATAATAGGATTTCTGATGTCAAAGCTTTTTATCAGAATTTTTTGACGGAGACAGGAAAATGGCGAGCAGGCAGAAAACTGATTATTTTGACAGACTGACGGTACAATCGGAATATTCACTGAAAGCATCACGGCTTCTTAGGAGCTTTCTCGGTACATACGAGATGTCGGATATATTCAGAATCCGAAGCGATATGGAGGAGCTTCACAAAGCCTCGTATTCACAGAGCAGAGATATACTCTCGGCGCTGGAAACGGATTTTTTACCGCCGTTGGACAGAGAAGATATTTTTTCGCTGTCGGTCGGTATTCTGAAATCGGCGGAAACTTTTTGTGATGCGTTTCGGTATATATATACATATAATAATGCAGAAAATAAAAGTGCAGTAAGGCTTGCAACAACGGCGGAGGAATGTTGTTTTACTTTACATTCTGCCGTAAGCGGATTGAAAAACTTCAGAAAGTCAGACAGGAATAAGAGCTTTTTTGAAGAGATTGAGGCACTGAGAATAAGGTCGGATGAGGAATATTTCAAGGCGATGGAGAGAATTTATTCCGAAACGGCGGATGCGAGAAGGATTTTTTGTGCCGCAAATATTTATAACGCTGTAAGAAAATGTTGTGATACATGTAATGACACCGTAATTCTTCTTGATACGGCAGTCATGAAAAACGTGTAAAACGGAAAGGTACGGAAAAAGATGGCATTACCGATAGTAGCAGTAGTGGGACGACCGAATGTCGGAAAATCCACACTGTTCAACAAGCTGATAGGACAAAGGCTGTCAATAGTCGATGACAGACCGGGAGTCACAAGGGACAGAATATTCGGAGAATGTGAATGGCTCAACAATAGGTTTCTTCTTGTTGATACGGGAGGAATTGAGCCGTTCTCCGATGATATTATTTTAAAGCAGATGCGCCGTCAGGCGACACTGGCAATTGACAGCGCCGACGTAATCATACTGGTTACGGATATACGCACGGGTATTGTTGCGACGGACGAAGAGGTTGCGACAATGCTTCAAAAGAGCGGTAAACCGATAGTTCTTTGCGTAAACAAGTGTGACAAGATCGGAGAAACACCTGCCGAGTTTTACGAGTTTTACAATCTCGGACTCGGTGATCCGATAGCGGTTTCATCGGTGCACGGACACGGAACGGGTGACCTGCTTGACGAGGTGCTTAAATACCTGCCGAAGCAGGAGGATAACGAGGATGACGAGGACAGCGTAAAGGTTGCGGTTATCGGAAAGCCGAACGTAGGCAAATCGTCGCTTATCAATGCTATTTCGGGTGAAGAAAGAGCAATTGTTTCAAATATTGCGGGAACGACACGTGATGCGACCGATACGCTTGTCGAAAACGGTCACGGAAAATTTGTTTTCATAGATACGGCGGGACTTCGCAGAAAGAGCAAGGTTGACGATGCCATTGAGAAGTATTCCGTAATAAGAGCGAGAATGGCGGTTGAAAGAGCGCACGTTTGCGTTATCATGATCGATGCCACGGAAGGCTTTACGGAGCAGGATTCGAAGGTTGCGGGAATAGCTCACGAGGAAGGCAAGGCGTGCATAATTGCGGTCAACAAGTGGGACGCCGTCGAAAAGGACGGCAAAACAATGGATGCGTACAGAAAGAAGCTCATGAACGACTTTTCGTTTATGTCGTATGCGCCGATAATTTTTATTTCCGCAAAAACCGGACAAAGACTCGACAGACTGTTTGAGCTTATAAAATACGTCAACGACCAGAACGCGATGAGAATCTCGACGGGCAAGCTCAACAACGTTCTTGCGGATGCTACCGCGAGGGTACAGCCTCCGACGGACAAGGGAAGAAGGCTCAAGATTTACTACATTACCCAGGCATCGACAAGACCGCCGACGTTTGTTTGTTTTGTCAACAGAAAGGATTTATTCCATTACAGTTATCAGAGATACATTGATAACCAGATAAGAGAAGTGTTCGGACTTGAAGGAACGCCGACGAGGATGATTATCAAGGAAAGAGATCAGAAATAATGAGAATTATCGGCATAGATCCGGGATATGCAATTGTCGGATACGGCATAATCGACTATCAGAATACAAGGTTTTCCGTGGTTGACTACGGAGCAATACTCACCGAAGCGGGTGAAGCGTTCAACGAACGCCTTGAAAAGATATATGACGATGCGATTATGCTTATGGAAAAGTACCGTCCCGAAGCACTTTCGATAGAAAAGGTATTTTACAACAGCAATGCAAAGACGGTAATAGATGTAAGTCAGGCAAGAGGTGTGCTTGTTCTTGCCGCACAGAAGTGCAGAATACCGATATTCGAATACACTCCCTTGCAGGTAAAGCAGAGTGTCGTCGGATACGGACGTGCGGAGAAGAAGCAGGTTCAGGAAATGACTAAGATTTTGCTGAATCTTGAAAAAGTGCCGAAGCCCGACGATACTGCCGATGCACTGGCAATGGCGATATGTCATGCACATTCAAGCGGATCAATGTTTGCAAAAGGAAATTTTTCAAACCTTCGTATCCGTAACGGAATTTGAAACGGGAGAAACATATGTTTTACAGTATCAGCGGAAAAACAGTCAGTACCGACGTAAACGGAGTTGCCGTACAGTGCGGACCGGTGGCATTTTACTGCTTCGCATCGTTCAATACGCTCAGAAAGATAGGCGGAACGGGCAGCGAGGTTTTGCTTTATACCTATCTTAATGTAAAGGAAGACGCACTCGATCTGTACGGATTTTATGATCAGAAGGAGCTTCAGTGCTTCAAGCTTTTGATATCAGTAACGGGAGTAGGTCCGAAGGCGGCACTCTCTATTCTGTCACAGCTTGAGCCGGAAAAGCTGGCGCTGTGCGTGGCATCGGGAGATGCAAAGACTATCACGAAGGCTCAGGGAGTCGGAGCGAAAATAGCACAGAGAGTGGTGCTTGAGCTGAAAGATAAGTTCAAGGCGGATGTGAGCGGAGTATCCTTCGGCGGCGAAGTCGAGGCGGCGGGAGTTGTTTCGGCATCGAAGAACAGCGAGGAAGCGGTCAGTGCACTCGAAATGCTCGGATACAGCCGTTCCCAGGCATCGGCGGCGGTCGGTAAGCTTGACAGCTCGAACAGCACGGAGCAGCTTATAAAGGATGCACTTAAAATACTGGCATCAATGGCGTAAGGAGGATATAAATGGAATCTGATTTTGAAAACAGAATCGTAGCCCCCGAGTACTCTTCGGAGGATACGGATATAGAAATATCCTTGCGCCCGAAAAGACTGTCGGAATATATCGGACAGGAAAAGGCAAAGGAAAACCTTAAAATTTATATAGAAGCGGCAAAAAAGAGAGCGGAAAGCCTTGATCACGTACTGCTTTACGGCCCTCCCGGACTCGGAAAAACGACGCTTGCGGGAATTATTGCAAACGAAATGGGCGTAAATCTCAGAGTTACGTCGGGACCTGCCATCGAAAAGCAGGGAGATCTTGCCGCGATACTTACGAATCTCAGCGAAGGCGATGTATTATTCATTGATGAAATACACAGACTTAACAGGAGCGTAGAAGAAATTCTTTATCCTGCAATGGAAGACGGAGCACTTGATATTATTATAGGAAAAGGTCCGTCGGCAAGATCGATAAGACTTGAGCTTCCGCACTTTACCTTGGTGGGAGCCACAACGAGAGCGGGGCAGATATCCGCGCCGATGCGGGATCGTTTCGGAGTAATCTGCCGACTGGAAATGTACACTCCCGATGAGCTTTCGATGATCGTAAAGAGGAGTGCCGACATACTCGGAATATTTATTGAAGAAGACGGTGCGGCGGAAATAGCATCGCGATCGAGAGGAACTCCGAGAATCGCGAACAGACTTTTAAAGAGAGTCCGTGACTTTGCTCAGGTGATGGGCAACGGAGTGGTTGACAGGGACTGTTCAAGAATAGCGCTTGACAGAATGGAAATCGACTCTCTCGGACTTGATTCGATTGACAGACTGTTGCTTACATCGATGATCCGCAACTACAACGGCGGTCCCGTCGGACTTGAAACAATAGCGGCGGCAATCGGTGAGGAAGCGGTAACAATAGAAGATGTATACGAACCTTACCTTATGCAGATCGGCTTCCTTGCGAGAACGGCGAGGGGCAGAACGGTAACACCTGCGGGATATGCTCATCTCGGGATTCAGATGCCGGGACAACAAATGACATTCTGATAGGAGAATCTGAAAATGGGAAGACTTTTCGGTACAGACGGTGCAAGAGGCGTTGCAAACAGTGAGCTTACGTGTGAGCTTGCCATGAAAATCGGCAGAGCGGCGGCGATGGTGCTGGCATCGGAGGAAATTAAAAGACCGCGCGTTATGATCGGAAAGGATACACGAATATCTTCCGACATGCTTGAAAGTGCAATAGCGGCAGGACTTTGTTCTGTCGGAGCGGATGTCCTTTTACTCGGAGTTGTTCCCACACCCGCGGTAGCTTTTCTTGTCAGAGAGAAGGGATTCGATGCGGGAATCATGATATCGGCATCGCATAATCCGTGCGAATACAACGGTATCAAGATATTCAAGTCGGACGGATACAAGCTTCCCGATTCTCTTGAAGAAAAGATCGAAGAGATTATTCTCGATGAAACGGTTATACCGCCCGTATGCGTAGGCGGAGAAGTAGGACGCATAACGAAGGATGACAGCTTTACGGGCGATTATGTGCGTCACGTGTACAAAACATCGGAATACATTTTTTCCGATATGCGAATAGCGCTTGACTGTGCAAACGGATCGGCAAGCGTAACGGCACCGAAGCTGTTTTCAAGACTCGGAGCCGAATGCAGTTTTATTTCATGTGAGCCGAACGGAGTCAACATTAACGATGATTGCGGATCAACACACCTTGACAGACTGAAAAAGTATGTGGTTGAAAATTCTTTGGAAGCGGGATTCGCTTTTGACGGTGATGCGGACAGACTGTTGGCGGTTGACAACGAGGGAAACACGGTTGACGGTGATAAAATAATAGCAATATGTGCTTCTGACCTCAAAAGGAGGGGGAAGCTTCAAAACGATACGGTTGTAGTTACGGTTATGAGCAACATGGGACTCCTTAAATACTGTGACGACCGAGGCATACGTTACGAAACCACGAAGGTCGGCGACAGATACGTTCTTGAAAATATGCTTGAAAACGGACACGTTATCGGAGGAGAGCAGTCGGGACACGTGATATTTTTTGACTATGCCAATACGGGTGACGGACAGCTTACGGCGGTGCAGGTGATGAACGTGATGAAGCGCACGGGAAAAACGCTGAAAGAGCTTGCCGACGAGATGGATGTTTATCCCCAGGTGATGAAGAATGTACGTGTTTCCAATATAGGAAAAGTGCGTTATGCGACCGACAAGGAAATACAAAAAGCGATCGGGCAGGCGGAAAAGGAGCTCTCGGGCAGCGGCAGAGTGCTTGTCAGGGTATCGGGCACAGAGCCGTTGGTAAGAGTAATGCTTGAAGGCAAGGATGAGGAGCTTATAGAGCGTCTTTGCACAGAAATTGCGGAAGTAGTACGAGAAAGATTGATATAAACAGGCAGTGCGAAAATACAAAGAAAGGAACGGTACGTGCGTGTAAAGCGGATTTTATGCACTTTGCACGAATTCAGTATCACATGGCGATATATGAGAATTGCAGATAAATGGCTTGATTATGAGCTTATCGATTGTTCCGAGGGAGAACGACTCGAAAGATGGGGCGATACGATACTCATAAGACCTGATCCGCAGATCATCTGGAAAACGGAAAAAAACAATGAATTCTGGAGAAAAGCCCACGGAAGATATCTCCGTTCGAATACGGGAGGCGGAAGATGGACATTTTACCGCAACGTGCCGGGATACTGGAGTATCGGATACAGAGAGCTTACCTTCAATATAAAGACGATGGGCTTCAAGCATACGGGACTTTTCCCCGAGCAGGCGGTAAACTGGGATATGACTGCCGAGATAATAAAGAATGCCGGAAGACCTGTCAGGGTGCTCAATCTCTTTGCTTACACGGGCGGAGCGACAATAGCGGCACTGTCGGCGGGAGCATCGGTAGTTCACGTTGACGCTTCGAAGGGAATGGTACTCTGGGCAAAGGAAAATGCAGTTGCAAGCGAAGTGGACTCATGCCCCGTTCGCTGGATAGTCGATGACTGCATCAAGTTCGTGCAAAGAGAAATACGCAGGGGCAGCAAATACGATATAATAATCATGGATCCTCCGTCATACGGCAGAGGCCCCGGCGGAGAAGTGTGGAAGCTTGAGGACGAGGTATACAATTTCGTCACGATGTGTATGCAGCTTCTCAGCGACGATCCTTTGATGATGCTTATCAATTCATATACAACTGGACTTTCTCCTTCCGTCATGGAATATATGCTGGGAACTCAGATAGTACCGCAGTTCGGCGGAACGGTTGAAGGCGGAGAGATAGGACTGCCCGTAACTCAGACGGGAATGATTCTGCCGTGCGGAGCATCGGCAATATGGAAGGCAAAATAACGGGAAAGTGATATGAGCGAAACGATAATACGTCTTAATGATGTCAGCTATACATATGAAACAGACGGCGAAGAGAAACACCGTGCGGTACATTCCGTTAACATGGAAATACTGAAGGGTGAGTTTCTTTGTGTTCTCGGACATAACGGATCGGGAAAATCGACTGTTGCAAAGCTTATCAACGGAATACTTGTGCCGACGAAGGGCGAAGTTCTTGTGGAGGGCATGACAACCTCCGACGAAGGCAATATTTCGAAAATCAGAAGAAAAGTCGGCATGATTTTCCAGAATCCCGATAACCAGATAGTGGCAACGATAGTGGAGGATGATGTTGCATTCGGTCCCGAGAATCTCGGTGTAGAGCCTTCCGAGATACGTGTGCGTGTTGACGAAGCGCTGAAATCGGTCGGAATGTACGAATTCAGACTTTTTGAGCCTCACAAGCTGTCGGGAGGACAGAAGCAGAGAGTGGCAATAGCCGGTGTTGTCGCAATGCAGACGGACTGCATAATTTTTGACGAATCGACGGCGATGCTTGATCCCAAGGGAAGAGCGGAGGTTATGGAAACCGCGAAGAAGCTCAATGCGGAAGGTATCACGATAGTTTTTATAACTCACTTTATGGAAGAAGCGGTGCAAGCCGACCGTATAGCGGTTATGGCAGAAGGAAAGGTCATAGGTCTTGACGTGCCCGAAAAGATTTTCTCGGACAGAGAGCTTCTCGATAAAGCGGGCATAGAGCTTCCTCCGTCGGCGAAGCTTGCCGAGGAAATAAGAAAAAGCGGTGTTTCGCTGGAAGGCAACATCCTCACTGCACAGCAGTGCGCAAAGGCTTTATATGAAGCGGCAAAAGGTGCGGGGGTGATTGACTGATGGCAGTTTTGGAAACGGTTAACCTGACGCATCTTTTCGGAGAAAAAACAATTAATAAAGTATCGGCTGTAAGTGATGTTTCGATAAGAGTGGAAAGCGGAGATTTTCTCGGAATTATCGGACATACGGGATCGGGTAAATCTACACTCATACAGCATTTCAACGGACTTTTGAAGCCGACATCGGGAAAGGTGCTGCTTGACGGCAAGGATATCAACGAAAGCCGCCAATCGGTGCTTGAAGCGAGATTCAAGGTGGGACTTTGCTTCCAGTATCCCGAATATCAGCTTTTTGAGGAAACCGTATACAAGGATATAGCATTCGGACCGACGAATATGAAACTCGAAAAGGAAGAGATTGACCGCCGTGTCAGAAGAGCGGCTCAGTTTGTCGGACTTAAAAAGGAGCATCTCGAAAAGTCGCCGTTTGACCTTTCGGGAGGAGAGAAGCGCCGTGCCGCAATAGCGGGAGTCATGGCGATGGAGCCCGAGATACTGGTACTCGACGAGCCGACGGCGGGGCTTGATCCCGTCGGAAGAGAAACGGTGCTTTCGTTTATCTCGGATTACAGAAAAGAAACGGGCAGTACCGTCATTCTGGTTTCGCACAGCATGGACGATATTGCACGTTACACCGAAAAGGCACTGGTAATGAACAAATCGAAGGTTGCTCTTTTCGGAACGGTTGAAGAAGTTTTTTCAAAGGGTGAGGAGCTTCTGTCGATGGGACTCGATGTTCCCGTTGCGACAAGAGTGTTTATTGAACTCAAAAAAATGGGTGTTCCCGTGAATACAAATGTATACACGAACGAGCAGGGCAAAAATGAATTTTTGCGTTTACTCCGAAAGGAGGGACACTGATGGTAAAGGATATAACTCTCGGGCAGTATCTGGCGGGTAATTCCTTTATGCACAGAATGGATGCAAGAGCGAAGGTGCTTCTGACGGTTGTTTTCGTGGTAACGGTGTTTCTCTGCAAGAATTTCTGGTCACTTCTTTTAATGGCGCTGTTTCTTTCGGCGTATGTCCTTTTATCAAAAGTACCGGTTTCGATGCTTCTCAAAAGCGTTAAACCGCTTGTGTTTATTCTGATATTTACGGCGATACTCAATATATTCTACGTAAAGAACGGAAACGTTTTGTTTTCGTACAGATTTATAACGATAACGGACAAGGGCGTTTATACGGCGGTGTTTATGGCGGTCAGGATACTGTGCCTTGTTATGTTCAGCTCACTTCTGACGTATACGACGACACCTACCGCACTGACCGATGCCATTGAAAAGCTTCTGTCACCGCTTAAAGTGTTCAGAATTCAGGTTCATTCACTTGCCATGATGATGACGCTGGCACTTCGCTTTATTCCGACACTCATCGAAGAGATAGAGAGAATAATGAACGCGCAGAAGGCGAGAGGTGCCGACCTCGAAACGGGCGGATTCATCAAAAGGGCGAAAGCGCTGATACCTATTCTCATACCGTTGTTTGTATCGTCGTTCCGCAGAGCGTATGAGCTTGCATTCGCGATGGAGTGCCGATGCTATACGGGTGAGGGCAGAACGAGAATGAAGCAGATGAAATTCGGTTGGCGGGATGCCGTATCGGCGATAACGGCGGTAATTCTTATAGCCGGAGTGGTTTTGCTCAATTATTTTTTTGACAAACTTATTTGACGGAGGATGCAGTGAGAAATCTACTGATTACAATGAGATATGACGGATCGGCTTATCACGGCTGGCAGGTACAGCAGAATGCCGTTACCGTTCAGCAGGTTTTTCAGGATGCCGTTGAAAAGCTTACCGGTGTACGCGAGAATGTGACGGGCTGTTCGAGAACGGATTCGGGTGTTCATGCACTTATGTATTGCTGTAATTTCAGAACAGATTCGGGTATTTCCGCAGAAAAGATGCCGTTTGCACTTAACGCACATCTGCCCGATGATATCGCTGTTTACGGATGCTCCGAGGTGTCGGAGGATTTTCACGCAAGGTATTCGTGTACGTCGAAGAGGTATGTGTACAAAATCTGGAATACACCGTACAGAAACCCGTTCTGCAACGGAAGGTATCTCGTTTATCCGAAGCATCTCGACGAAAAAGAGCTGGACAAGGCGGCAAAAGCCTTCATCGGAACGCATGATTTTTGCGGTTTTGCATCGGCGGGCGGAAGCGTGGAGGATACCGTGAGGACGGTGACGGACTGTTCTTTGAAGAGATACGGTGACGAAGTGCATTTCGAAGTCGAGGCGAACGGATTTTTGTATAATATGGTTCGTATAATGGTGGGTACCGTACTGTCGGCAGCGGAAGGAAAGATTGACGTCAACGCAATACCCGACATAATCGAATCAAAGGACAGAGAAAGAGCAGGGTTTACAGCACCTGCACACGGGTTATATTTAAAAGAGGTAAATTATGCCGAAAAAAAAGAAAATTAAAAAAAGAAAATCTTTACTGCCGAGATTCATATTTACGGCACTGTTTGTGACGGCGGTATTTGTGATGCTGTTTTTTGCAACAAAGATTTTCGGCGAAGTCCCCTTGTCAAAGGCGACCGATGCTTTTACGGCGATGAGGACCGAGGCGGGGGAATATCCCTTTGAGATCGATGCCGACACGGTTGAGGATGTGGTGCCTTTCGGAAGCGGAGTGGCACTGCTGAAAAAGGATTCGGTTGACATTCTTTCAAAATCGGGAAAGCTTCTCCAATCGGTAAAGCATAAATATGTCAATGCCGCACTGGAAGTGAGAAACGGCAGAGCGATTCTGTTTGACAGAGGCGGATCGAGATACATGGTGCTCAGCAAGACGCAGATGCTTTCGGATGAAAAGCAGGCGGACGGCGTTATTCTCGATGCAGGTATGTCGCCCGACGGAAAACACGCGCTTGCCGTGACAACGGGTAATGCAAAGAGCGTACTTTCCGTTTACGATACATCGTTTGAGGAGTATTTCAAATGGAAGTGCGTGTCGGAGTACATAACCGATATAGATTTTACGCGAAACGGAAGCAGGGTGTCCGTAAGTCTTACCGGAGTAAAAAACGCAACACCGTATTCGAAAGTGCTGCTGTTTGATTTCAAAGAAAAGGAGCCCGTGCTGAAAGCGGACTATGACGGTGTTATGGCGTTTGCCGTCAGTGCGAGGCGGTCCTCCGTTGTGGTTGCGAGCGATGATTATATCGGTACCGTCAAAAAGAACGGCGAAAAGCTGAATGAAAAAACTTTCGGCGGGGACACGATGAAAAATTTCTGCTTCGAAGAAAACGGCAGAAGTGCGGTGTTGCTTATTTCATACGGAAATGAACGTGCCGTAAAGCTTTATACAACAAAGAAAAACGGATCGCAGGATTACGAAGCCGTCATCACCGAAAAAACGATCGGAATGTCACGAAGCAGATATTACACTTGTGTGTTGACAGAAGATAAAGTTTTGACGTACAATAATTCGGGTAAACTTATAAAAGAGCTTGCACTTTCGGAAACGGTGCGCGATATCTGTGTATCGGGACGTAATCTGTTTGTGCTTTATTCGGACAGAATAGAAAAGTATTCTGCTTCATAGGAGGTGCGATGTGAATATAGTCGATATTGTGCTTGTTCTGATATTCACGGTGACGGTTATTTCTTCGGCGATACGCGGTTTTGCAAAGAGTGCATCGGGAATAATCGCATGGATTCTTGCAGGGGTGTTTTCAATCGGCTTTTGTGCTTCGGTTTCCGACTTCGTTTACGAAACGCTGTTTAAAGAAGCGGTCATTGCGAATATTGAAGAGCGTATAGGTCTGTCGGAGGAGGCAACGGAAATTGCGGTTACGACGACACAGCTTCTTGAAGAAATGCCTGAATTTCTGATCAATGCGGCTGAGGCTGTGGGTATAGATACCGAATCGCTCAAAGAAAAGACGGCCGGCTATTCCGTTGACGGAAAAGGAATAGCGGCATCTCTCGAAGAGAATACCGTAGGACCTGTAATCAGAGCGGCACTCAAAGGGATATGCTTCATTCTCATGCTGATAGTACTTTCCGCAGTGCTGAGATTATTGCTTCTCCCGATAACGAAGCTCATTGAGAAGCTTCCCATCGTAAAGCAGACGAACAAGATTCTCGGAGGAGTCCTCGGAGTTGTCAGAGCGACGGTAACCGTGATTGTTCTGTCGATGGTGCTGGCACTTTTCTCGGGATTCGCACAGAACGAATTTTCCGAAATCATAAATCACTCACAGATAGTAAATACGGTAACAGAGAGCAAAATAGCAGGAACGCTCTTTATATAAACGTGAAAGGATGTTTCAAATGGCTGTAAAAGAATTATTCAAAAACTGGAAAACGATACCTAATCTTCTCTCTTTTCTCAGAATCGTAATGGTGCCCGTTATGTCGGTGCTGTTTTTTAAAGGGGAAACGGGATGGGCAGTGTTTGTGCTTTTCCTGTCGGGACTCAGTGATTTCCTCGACGGAAAGATTGCACGACGCTTCAACCAGATAAGCGAACTCGGCAAAGTCCTTGATCCCATAGCGGACAAGCTGACTCAGATAATGATTGCCGTTGTACTTTTCTTCTTCTTCAAAAACGGTGAGGATGTTCCCGAGCTTCGTGCATTCAGCTGGGTATTCCTTCTGTTTGTGGGAAAAGAGCTTCTGATGATAATTGTCGGCGGTATCATGCTTCTTATCGGAATCAAGCCGATTCCTGCCGAAATTTACGGAAAAGTTGCAACATTCGCTTTTTACGGAGTAATGCTTCTCATCGTGGCGTTCGGACCGTCGATCGGAGCGTTTGCATCTCTTTGGACGATGCCCGCACTCATGCTCAGGATAATCGTTATCATATCCGTGGTATTGTGTTTCGTGGCGCTTTTCAGCTATGTTCCCGGAGCATACAAGCAGTTGAAGAACAGAAAAAAATAATTTAGGAGCAAACGATGAAACAGGTTTTATGCAGTAAGTGCAAACAGCGTCCCGCCATGTTTTTTATCACGAAGGTCGAGGGCGATAAAAGCACCCAGGAAGGTCTTTGCATGAAGTGCGCGATGGAGATGAACATAGGTCCCATCAAGCAGATGATGCAGAGCATGGGTATATCGGAGGACGAGGTGGACGGCATCAGCGAGCAGTATGACGAGATGTTCGGCGAAGGCGGAGCATTTGAGCTTGGCGGAGCGGGAACACTGCCTTTCCTTCAGAACTTCGGAATGACTCAGAAGGGGGAAGAGCAGGAGCCTTCGGAACCCGAAAAGGAAGAAAACGGAAAGAAGCGTTTCGGAAAGAAGAAACGTGATGAAGAGAATAAAAAAGAACGCAAGTTTCTCGGAACGTACTGTACGGATCTTACCGCGAAGGCACGTGAAGGAAAGCTTGACAGAATAATCGGCAGAGAAAAAGAGATATCCCGTACAGTCCAGATTCTGTGCAGAAGGTCAAAGAATAATCCCTGCCTTATCGGTGAGCCGGGTGTCGGAAAAACCGCAATTGCGGAAGGTCTGGCACTTCGCATTGCATCGGGTGAGGTGCCCGTGAAGCTTCTCGATAAGGAGATACATCTTCTCGATCTCACGTCGCTTGTGGCGGGAACGCAGTTTCGAGGACAGTTCGAAAGCAGGATAAAGGGGCTTGTCGAAGAGGTAAAGGCGGAGGGAAACATCATTCTGTTTATTGACGAGGTGCACAGCCTTGTCGGAACGGGCGATGCCGAAGGATCGATGAATGCCGCCAACATTCTCAAGCCCTCACTTTCAAGAGGCGAAATACAGATTATCGGTGCCACGACATTTACGGAATACAGAAAATATATCGAAAAGGATGCGGCGCTTGAAAGGCGTTTACAGCCCGTCAAGGTGGAAGAGCCTTCAATTGACGATACCTGTCAGATGCTTGAAGGGGTAAAGGAATACTACGAAAACTACCATTCGGTAAAGGTGAGCGATACGCTTATAAGAAAAGCCGTCATACTTTCCGAAAGATATATCAATGACAGATTTTTACCCGACAAGGCGATTGACCTTCTCGACGAAGCGTGCACGTGCTCCAACCTTCGCAACAAGGCGATAGGCGAGCTTCAGCTTTGCGAAAGGAAGCTTCGTGAGCTCAGAGAAAACCTTCAGACGCTCAGCGAGGATACCGAAAATACCGATTACGAGAAAATCGCAACGCTGAAGACGGAAATTCTTGCACAGGAAAAGGTGCGTGACGAGCTTTCCGAAAAGACGAAGGATTGCTATGTTACCGAGGAGGATCTTGCCAAGGTGATCCAGCTGTGGACGGGAATTCCTGCCAGCAAGGTGATAGAGAGCGATATGCGCCGTCTTTCGGGACTTTCCGACAGACTGAAACGTAAGGTTATAGGTCAGGACGAAGCGGTAGAAGCGGTTGCAACGGCGGTTTGCAGAGGCAGAGTTCAGATAAGCCCCAGAAGAAGACCTTCATCGTTCATATTCGTAGGACCTACCGGAGTCGGAAAAACAGAGCTTGTAAAACAGCTTGCCGCGGAGCTTTTTGATACTCCCGAAACACTCATACGTCTTGACATGTCGGAGTTTATGGAAAAACATTCCGTGTCGAGAATAATAGGATCACCTCCCGGATATGTGGGATACGACGAGGCGGGACAGCTTACCGAAAAGGTAAGGAGAAAGCCGTATTCCGTGCTGCTGTTTGACGAAATCGAAAAGGCGCATCCCGACGTTATGAACATCCTTCTTCAGATACTTGACGAGGGCAGAATAACCGATGCTCAGGGAAGAACGGTGAGCTTCGAAAATACAATAATCGTTATGACGTCGAATGCGGGAAGCAACCGACGTGAGGGTGCACTCGGATTCGGCAAGGACAAGCAGGATGCCACGAAGGACAGAATCATGAAAGCGCTCAAGGAATTCCTTCGTCCCGAATTTATCGGCAGAGTGGATGAAATCGTTATATTCACCGAGCTTTCGAAGGACAGCCTTGAAAAAATAGCGGTGCTTCTTCTCGAGGAGCTCATTGATCCGCTTCACGACAAGGGAATAGCTTTCTCGTGGACGGAGGATGTTCCGAAGGCACTTGCCGAAATGTCGAAGGACGGCGAAAGAGGAGCAAGAGATCTTCGCAATGCAATCAGAAGAAATGTCGAGGACAAGATAGCGACAGCTCTTGTCAATAACCCCGATACACAGTTTACGAGGATAAATCTTACCTCGCGTGACGGAGAGATTTCGGTTATTGCGGAATAACTTGAAAAATCTGCAAAAAAAATTATAAAATCTATTGACAAAACGGCGCTGATTTGCTAAAATAATTAGCGTCGTTGAGATGCGGGTGTAGTTCAATGGTTAGAATCCCAGCCTTCCAAGCTGGTTGTGTGGGTTCGATTCCCATCACCCGCTCCATTTTTTTGCGCTTGTAGCTCAGGTGGATAGAGCAACTGCCTTCTAAGCAGTGGGTCAGGGGTTCGAGTCCCTTCAAGCGCGCCACACACCTTGTTCACATTCCGTGAACAGGGTGTTTTCAGTTTTTATACCCTTTTTATAGACAAGATGCAATCTCTGTGATATACTGACTTTAACCTAATATTTCGGAGGTGTTTTTATGGCAAGTACTTTAAAAGAGCTTCAGGATGCCGAGTATAAAATTCTTTGCGATTTTGCAGATTTCTGTGACAGGCACTCACTGACATACGGTCTGTCGGGCGGTACACTCCTCGGAGCCGTCAGACACAACGGCTTCATACCGTGGGATGACGACATCGACGTTCACATGGAGATACACGAATTCAAAAAGTTTCTGAAGCTTATCAGAAAGAATCCCATCAAGGGACTGCACCTCAGCTGGATAGATACTGATCAGGAATATCCGTTTTATTATGCAAAACTCCGCAAATGCGGTACATATATGCCCGAAGAGGCTTGCAGTGATCTCGATATGCACAACGGAGTCTGGATAGATATTTTTGTGTATATGGGATTGCCGAAAAGTAAGCTTCTTGCAAAGATACAGCAGAAGCTCTACTTCATTTTTGCCACAACGGCAAAGATGTACATTTACAACAAGATTGACGAAAAAAACGATGCTCAGGCTGAATACGGGCTGAAATACAGAATTCTCAAAGGCATGTCACGAAAGAATATGCACCGTTTCCGCAAGCTTCTGTTTGCGCTGTTTTCAAGCATCGGAAGCCGTAAATCGGAATACGTAACGTACAACGACTGGTCCCAGACTCCGAAGGAGAAGCTTCCGCGCGCTTTGGAGCTTCCCGTCACGAAGCACATTTTCCGCGACAGAGAATTCAGTGTCCCCGAAAAGTATGACGAGGCGCTGACGAAGCAGTACGGAGATTACATGACACCGGTTGAGTATCCGACTCACACCGATCTCACGAAGGTTCAGCTGTAATCCGGGAGGTAACAAAATGAATGTTGTTTTACTTTTGAGCGCGGGAGTCGGAAAACGCTTCGGTGCACCGCTTCCTAAGCAGTATCAGCCGTTATGCGGAAAGCCCGTTGTGCAGTACGCGTTAAATGCGGCACTTACGGCGCCTTCGGCTGATGCGGTGGTAATTGTAATGGATCCTTCCTACAAGGAGTATCTCGGAGATACGAGCAGTCAGAAACTTCATTTTACAACGGGCGGAAAGGAACGTCTTGATTCCGTCAGAAACGGACTCGACTGTATAAAAGGTCTTTTTGGAAAATGCGACAAGCTTATGATAATGCAGGCAGTCAATCCCTTCTTCACATCGGAAATGGTCGAGGAATATTTTTCTTTGCTTGACAATTACGATGTTGTCACGACGGCCGAGAAATGTCCGGGAGAGCTGTTCAATAAGCAGAAATTTGAACGCTTCGACAGAGAACAGTTCTATTTTTGCCAGTCACCCGAGGCATTTCATTTCGACGATCTCGACCGTTATCTGGACGTGAATTCCGATTATTCCGAGCTTATATACCATTATCCCGATGAGCCGAAGATTTATTTCTATACCGATTTCAAAAATAATATCAAGCTTACTCATACGGGTGATCTCGAATTTGCGGAATTCCTCATGTCCCGTAAATAAAATAATTCAGACCGATATAAGGCAAGTTGACGGGCTGTCCTGATGACGGCCCGTTTCAGATTCAGGTGATATTTATGCGAAAGCTTTTTCATTCGATATTTTCCGTGGCATCAAAGTGTTTCTTTGAGTTTTCGACAAGAAACCATGTTACATTGAAATCGGGAGCTGTATTCAAAAGACTTCTTTGCAAAAAGCAAAGCGGTCTTACGAGTGTTTTCGGCTGTGAAGGAGATCTTCATGCACCGATTGCTTTCATCGACGGAAGCTTTCTGCTTCGCGACAGAAGCAGAGCGGGTACGCTTATTCATTTCGGCTTTACAAGAAACGGGTATGAAAGCAAAATAAAATGGTATAATGCAGAAGGCTGGTATCCGTGCCTTGTGAGTGAGTTCAGATACAAGGGAACGGATGTCAAAATCGAAAACTTTGCCGACAAGGTCGTGCACGACGGCAAGGACTTTGAAATCGCATATTCGAGAGTAACTTACACTAACCGCACCGATAAAAGAAAAATAATCCCGAAGGTGTCAAAGAAGCTTATTCCGCTGACCGAAACAGGAAGATTTCTGGGTGCGGGGGAAACCGCCGTACACGAATACGCAACAGGTGCGGACAGATTTTCGGGAGAATATGCTTATCCGTCAGATGAAGAAATAAGAAGCTTCGGTACGTTTTCACAGCATTACGAGTCCATGAAGCATTACTGGGACGAAAGAATAAAGCCTCTTGCCGAAATAACCGTGCTTCCCGATAAAGAGCTTATCGATGCGTATAAGGCAGGTTACGTATACACAATGATTGTAAAAGACGGCGATAAGCTGTGCGTCGGCGAAAACGGCTACGACAGAGTATTTGATCACGACATCATAGGAATCAGCGCATATCTTCTGACGATCGGAGATTTTAAGTATTTCAAAGAATATACAAGTCACATTCTCGACAATGTGCAGTATCCCGATGCACGCTGGAAATACAGCTGGCCCTATGCCTTATGGCTTATGAAAACAGGTGATACGGATATTATAAAAGAGCGTTTCTCCGAAATAAAGGGAAATACTCATGCCATTTCACGTGACAGAACATCGGACGGCATTATGAAAATGACCTCGGCAATTGACTCTCCGGGATACTGGACCGTTGACAACTGGTCGGCACTTATGGGGCTTACGGCATACGGATACATATGCGAAAAGCTGGGCGAAGAGGAAGAGAAAAAGTGGGCAGAAAATGAATACGACAGTCTGTTTGAAGCGACGGAGAAATATATAAGTGATGTTATGAGTCGCAGCGGTACTTCGAATATACCGATATCACTGACACACCGCAATGAAGACGGACCGAGAAGCGATCCGAGAGATGCTAATGCGCTGTCAATGTTTTCGTTCGGCAGATGGGGCTGGGACGGATATCTTTTCGGTGCGAAGCAACGGGGCGTGATGATTGATGCCATCGACGAAACCTATGAAGCCTTCTCGGAAAAACGTAAGAATATCAGTGATTCGGATGTGAATTTCGGAGGATATCCGCACGGGTACTATTCGAGTGCATACAATGCGGGCTACGGCAGCACGGCACTTCGGGGAAAGAAACACCGCGAATACGGTATCGAGGCATACAACTATATGATAAACCATACGCAAAGCGGACCTTTCTCCTGGTGGGAAGGAATAGGATATCCCGATGAAAAATCACCGTGGGACAGAAATCATGCGGCAAAAGGCGGAGGCTCATGCCCTCATATATGGGGACAGTCAACTGCAACGAAAGTCCTCTTCGATTCGCTCATATGTGAAAAATCCGACGGAACGGTTATTATAGGCAGAGGAATTCCCGAAAGGTGGAAGCGAAAAGGAAATGTGGTAGAAGTCAGAAAATATCCTTTGAGCGACGGAAGGGTTGATGTCAGAATTGAATTTACCGACGGCGAGCCGATTCTGAAAATATCACCCGATATAAATTCCGACAGGATTTGTGCTGATTTTTAATATTGCTATTGATTTTTTTTGTTTTGTTTAGTATAATATATGTGTATACTTACAGTCGTATATTGGAGGAGTTTTTATGAAGAGAACAAGTAACATGAAAAGAGCAATGTGCCTCGTTTTTGCTGTGCTCATGACTTTCTCATGCCTTATGACCGCAAGAGCAGGAGAAATCAGCACATATACGGGTGATACAGGCAACGGAAAGTGTTATTTCTCGGTTTCGACAAACGGTGCATCCGTTCAGATGCAGGCGGTGTGGCCCGACGGCACCGTAAGAAACAGAAAAACTTCATCTTCCATACTCACCTCTTTCCCCATAGGATCGGTTATCACCATGACTGCTGCCGACAGCGCTTCGGCAGAGTTTCTTTACTGGTACGATAACGCAACACAGCGAATCTTCACACAGGAAAGCGAGCTTAAATATATCCTCGGATCAAAGGTTAATTACAGAGCACAGGCTTGCCCTGCAACGGTAGACAAAATCGTAACCTATGTTTCACTCGGCGGTACTATTATAAAGCATGAGGAGCTTTCGGAAACGGAAGGTCTTTCGAAGCCGGCGACACCCGTTGTACCGGGTCTTACATTTACAAAGTGGTCCATGACGGAGCAGGAAATAGCTCAGAGTGCGGAAAACAGCATTGTATATCCCGTTTACACGGTTAACTCCGAAAACTATACCGTTAACATTACAAACACAGAATATGTTTCCGGAGCGGGAACATATCCCAACTACGGCACGGCGACTCTGAAGGCGGAGCCTGTAAACGGCGAGGGCCGGAGCTTTTCTTACTGGAAGGACAGCAACGGAAACATTGTCAGCTACGACAAGGATTACAGCTTCAGAGTAAACTATAACGAAACATTTACGGCGGTATACGGTGAAACTGTAACGGCACAGCCCGTTATCAGAATTTCCAAGACGGCTGTTCAGAAGGACGAAAACACAATCACTTTCTTTGCTGAAAGATATGTTCCCGACGATCTCGAGGTTATCAATCACGGTATCCTTATTACGAAGGATGCAGGTAAACCCGTCAGCTCACTTGTACTCGGAAATGCAGGCGATACCCAGTATTCTTCAGTTCTTAAAGGTATCGGCAAGTCGAATGAAAATATAGGAACGTATTCTATTTCGAAAGCCGAAGTGTCAAAGGATGACACGGTTAAGGCAAGACCGTATGTGCTTTACCTTGACGGCGAAACGGTAAAAGTGCTTTACGGTGATGCGGTTACGGCAACACTTGAAGGAATAAATTAACGATGAAGCGCACCCCCATGGGGGTGCGCTTAAAAACGGGAGAAAGAAATGGCGTTGTATGAAATAGCGGGTATAGTTACCGAATACTGCGCGAGAGGGCGAATGCTCAAAGAGCGGAGTGAAAAGTATCTGACGGACAAATGCGTGAAACCGCATATAAAATTCGAAATCACCGATGAAGATATAATTTCATACAGAAGCAAAACTCCGTTGCTCAGCGATACGGAACGCGAATACATGATAGCCGGTGCAAAGTTTTACAAGGAGCTCATCCGTTTCGGCGGAATGATGCTTCATTCATCGGCGGTGGTGCTTGATAACGAAGCATATCTCTTTTCGGCACCGAGCGGTACGGGAAAGTCAACGCATACGTCGCTGTGGCTTGATTATTTTGGTGACAGAGCATTCATACTTAATGATGACAAGCCTGCCATAAGAGCGGAGAATGACGGTATATTCGTATACGGAACGCCTTTCAGCGGAAAATATGATATAAGTGAAAACACGGGGGTGCCGCTCAGAGCGGTGGCGGTACTGTCGAGAGGAAAAGAGAATTCGGCGAAAAGACTTTCGGAAACGGAGTCCTTGTATGCACTGCTTAACCAGTCGATAAGACCGCACGAGGAGGAACTTATGGAAAAGCTTCTGGAAACGGTCGAACGCATTATATCCGACGTATCGGTAATAGGTTTTTCATGCAACATCAGTGAAGAAGCCGTAATAACGGCATACGAAGCGATGAGAGGTAATTTATGAAGATAAAAGAAGGATACAAACTTTGCAAGGTCAGAGATAACAGTATAGTTGTGGCAGTCGGGGAAGCCGTCATGGATTTCAACGGACTTGTGACGCTCAACGAAACGGGAGAGTTCATCTGGGGAAAACTCGAAAAAGGGATGAGCGAAGCGGAGATAATATCCTCGATGACGGCGGAATATAATATCGACGAAAAAACGGCTTCGGAGGATTTCGCGGAATTTGTCGAAAAGCTCAGGGGAGCGAATTTTATTGAATAATAAAGTACACCTTTATGAATTGTCCGAGGCTATGACGGCGGTGCTTGAGGCGGGAGGAGAAATTTCTTTTGTAACTGCCGGATACAGCATGCTGCCTCTTCTTCGGAACAGAACGGACAAGGTCTATCTTAAAAAAACGGATAAAAAACCGCGTAAGGGCGACGTTATCTTTTATAAAAGAGAGAACGGGGCATACGTGTTGCACCGCATTATCGGCAAAAATGATGACGGATATATTTTAAGAGGCGACAATCAGACCGATATCGAATATCGGGTTAACGAAGGGCAGATTCTGGCAACTCTTTGCAAGGTCGTGCGTGCAGACGGAAAAACTGTCGAAGCAGATTCTTTTCTGAACAGGCTTTATGTTTTGTTTTTACCGCTTGTTCGGGTGTTCAGACTGAAAATTTATCCGATTTACGTAAAGATGATAAAGAAAATAATTAAATAATAAAAGACGGATTACACGGGAAGCTTTACCCTTGTAATCCGTCATTATTTATGCTGTTTGACCTTTACTGGGCGTTAAGAGTCATATCCTTGACTTTTTTATTCTTGATGACAGCGTAAACAACTGCAATTATGAGCGAAATCGCCTGATAAGCAATAAGCCTTTGGTAGATGTTGATATCGGTGAAGGTTGAGATACCGACCGACTGCTGGATGTGAAGTGAATCCGTGACGAGAGAAAATGCGGCGTGATCGAAGATACACATCCAGACGGAACCGCTGGCATTACGGATAAGACCGAGCTTCAAAGCGACGAGCATTTCGTAAATCAGAATGAAGACGGCGAGTCTTATGATGCGTTCGAGGCCGTAGACGCCGAAGTTGAAGAGGGCGACACGTGCGACGGGAACCATGAACCATATGGTGTAAAGAACTGCCTGAATAAAGTTGGCGGTACCGAATTTATAAACTTTTGCGGAAAGTGTGAGAATGACACCGCGGAAGGTCATCTCGTAAAAAATTGCGTGAATCGCCGAAACGAAAATGCCTGCCGCCATCCAGCCGATATAGGCGGAAAGACCGACCTCGGAATAGGCGCGTGAAACGTTGTCGTAGTAAACGGTAAAGTTGATGCTTTCGCTTCCCGGACGGAGAATGAAATATTCGGCGGTGTAAACGAGAAGCATGGGAATTATGTTCAGAACAACGGCCATGAGGAAGCCTTTTCTGACTTTTCTGGGCATGAATAAAAGTCCGACCTCGTCGAGAGCTTTATTGACGAAGCGAAGATAAATAAGAAGAAGAAAGAAGCCTCCCGCACAGGTGAGAAGTCCCATGGTGTCGACGGCATTGACAATTGCAAATTCTTCTATAACGCGCAGGATGAAGAGAAGAAAAAAGATGTGAAAGACTCTGCTTGAATATTTCTTTTTAACTGAATCCATAATTATACCTCCCTATAAGCGTTATTATACAGTATTTTTGAGGCGAGTGTCAAGAATAATAGGCGGTTTTGAAACTATTTATAAAAATAGACTTGTAATTATTCAAAAAAAATTGTATAATTACAGACAGTTTAGTGTGAGGTTGTAGACCTCGGTACAGATAGGGTGGAATTACTATGCTCGGTAAGTATGTCAGAGTCAGGGTTACAAAGCCTATCTATTCCATGAGCGAACAGTACGGATACGAGTACAAGCTTAATTTCGGAGTAGTAGAAGGCGGTAAACAGTTTGACTGCAAAAATGTTATAGGCGCGTATATCATGGGTATATCGAGGCCCGTCAGAACTTTCGACGGAAGGGTTATCGCCATCATCGAAAGAGAGGGTGAACGCGGCTGCTACATCGTGGTTGCACCGAAAAGCACCCGGTTTATCGTTACTCAGATACGTGATGCCGTCGAGTTTGCACAGGGACGGGACGGCTACGAGATAGAATGTCTTTATGAGCGTTCATGCGGAGCGGTCGTTTACAGAATCATCAACGGAGAGCTTCGTTTTCTTCTTATCAAAAACAAAAGAAGTGCACACTGGGGATTCCCGAAAGGTCATGTCGAGGCAAACGAAACGCCCGAACAGACCGCAACACGCGAGGTGCTTGAGGAAACGGGAATTCACATCGATATATTGCCCGATTTTTCATATAAGTCGGAGTATACTATTCAGGGCAGAGTCGAGAAGAGCGTCATCATCTTCCTTGCGGGAACCAAGGATGTTCAGACGATTATTCAGAAGGAAGAGATCGACGACTACATCTGGCTCAACTTTAAAAGAGCGCACGATACATTGCGTTTCGACAACGACAAGACCATTCTCACAAACGCGAAGAACTTTTTGCTTGACAGGAAGTTCGTCGAGAATGTGATAGTCTGATTCACGAAGGGAGAACAGTATGAAAAGAGTATTATCGCTTTTGCTTGTTGCGGCACTCATGATTTGTATGTTCGGATGCGGCGGCAAAGAAGAAAATAAAGAAAATGTTCCGACGGAGAAAATCGAGGGCAAGGTTGCACTCATTATCGGAAGTCAGGAAAGTGATGAGGAAACTTTCTCGAAGGCGGTCGAATTTTCGAAGCAGTACGGCAACGATGTAATGATAATAGGATACGATCCCTATTCATACGGACAGAACGATACCGTCGAGAAGGTATCTGCTTCAATTGCGGACGACACGGAAGTCAAGGCGATGATTTTCTCAAACGGTGTTGACGGTACCGAGGAAGCGGTAAAAAAAGTCAGAGAAAAGCGTTCCGATATGTTTATCATGGTATGCAATCCCGTTGAGGGCGTTGATTCGTTAAGTCAGTATGCCGATGTTGTCGTGAGCATCGACTTTACGGAATTCGGAAAAGCGCTTGTTGACACATCGAAGAAAATGGGTGCAGAGAACTTCGTGTTCTATTCGTTTGACCGACACCTCAAATATCCTGCAATCAGACAGCTTCGAACGGCGGTCGAAACTGCTTGTGCTGAAAAAGAAATGACATTTAAGCTTGCGACGTCGGTTGATGCTTACGAAAGATCACGTGATATCGACACGGCGAAGCTCTATATCAGAGAAGATGCGACGAGAAAAGAGAAAAAGTTCGGAACGGATACCGTACTGTTTACGACGGATAATCTTGTTCAGAACGTTGTTGCCGAGGAAACGATAAAACATTCGTTTATGATGGTGTCGTCATTCCTTCCGTCACCCGTTGCAATTGCGGAAGCTTTCGGTATAAGCCTTCTCGAAAAGCCGACCGACAGTGCATATGTAATGGAAAATCTCAGAACGGCTGTCGGCGAAAAAGGTATGAGCGGAAGAATTGCAACATGGGGTTGTTCCGTTCCGGTACTCATGCTTGAGGCTTGTTTCAATTATGCACTCGACGTTATCGAAAACAAGGCGGAGGGTGCAACCGTTGATAGCATGACGGAGCTTCTGAACACATATTCGTACGGCGCGGAAATTAAGGTGACCGAGGCTGATAGCGGAGCATTCCTTATTTCGAGCGATTTCATTGTTTTATAAAATTTAACGGACTGTCACACGGGATGAAAAGATGAACATCGTTTCGTGGACAGTCCTTTTTCACCGATAGCGAGAAAACGTAATAAAGGAACGAGGGAGATTAATATGATTAAAGAGATACTGAAAAAAAGAGATATTCCTTCACTTCTTACGATGAATAACGGTGAACCCGTCGTAACGACGGAGGACTGGCAAAAAAGACGGAAGGAAATTTTTTCTCTGCTTGAAACGGAAATTTACGGAACGCCCGTACCCTTCAGAAAGCTTGAAAGCGAAGTTACGGGAACGGAGCACATCTGTGCGGGAAAAGGAATACATACGAGCGTAAAGCTTGCGTTCCCCGAAGCGGAAGGCTATTCGTTTCCCGTTGAAATTTTACGTCCCGATACGGAAGAGAAGGTCCCCGTATTTGTTTTTCTCAATTTCAGGCCCGACATCTACGATAAATATCTGCCGACCGAGGAGATCATCGACAACGGCTTCGCGGTGGCAAGGATATATTATCAGGACGTAACCACCGACGACGGAGATTTTTCAAACGGCATCGCGAAATACGTTG
>JAZSPN010000015.1:0-3787 GCA_045537495.1 Acutalibacteraceae bacterium | reverse complement strand
AAAAGGATGTTTTGAAAAACATAAGCCTTTATGCAAATCACGGTCAAAAAATCGCCTTTGTCGGCTCAACGGGTGCCGGCAAAACTACAATAACTAACCTTATCAACAGATTTTATGATGTCCCCGACGGTAAAATCCGTTATGACGGCATCAATATAAAAAAAATTAAGAAAGACGATCTTCGCCGTTCTCTTGCGATGGTATTGCAGGATACGCATCTGTTCACGGGAACTGTCAAGGAAAATATTGCCTACGGCAAGCTTGATGCAACTGACGAAGAAATCGTCGCCGCGGCAAAGCTTGCGAATGCTCACTCCTTTATCGAGAGATTACCGCAGGGATATGACACGGAGCTTACTTCCGACGGCTCAAACCTCAGTCAAGGTCAGCGACAGCTTATAGCCATTGCAAGAGCAGCCGTTGCCGATCCGCCCGTTCTTATACTCGACGAAGCCACAAGCTCTATCGACACGAGAACGGAACGTCTTATCGAAAAAGGTATGGACCGCCTGATGGAAGGAAGAACGGTGTTCGTTATCGCCCACCGACTTTCCACCGTCAGAAATTCCGATGCAATAATGGTTCTTGAAAACGGAGAAATTATCGAACGCGGTAACCATGAACAACTTATCGAACAAAAAGGAAAGTATTACCGGCTTTATACAGGTCAATTTGAGCTTGATTGAGGAGGATCCTTATGCCAGGCATAAACATCGGCGTTGATATCGGCACTTCGAACGTAGTTTACTATGTCGAAAACAAGGGAATAGTTTTGTCGAAACCGTGTGTTACAGCAAAAGATATTCGCACCGGACGCATAATTGCTACGGGAAACAACGCGTATAAAATGATGGGCAGAACATCGGATTCGATAGTCATTACCCGTCCCGTAACCAACGGAGTCATTGCCGATTTCACTTCTTTACAGAATCTCATCGGTCGCGATCTTGAAGCGTTGTGCGGTAATAAGATTTTCAAGCCTAACCTGTTAATCAGCATGCCCGTCGGTATTTCAAACCTCGAAAAAAGATCTCTTCTTGATCTCGCAACTTCTTGCGGTGCCGCAAGCGCCTGTCTTATCGAAGAGCCGATTGCAGCGGCTCTCGGTGCAGCCGTTGACTATGACAAGCCCAAGGGCACCATGATAGTCAATATCGGCTCGGGTACTACCGATATTGCCGTAATAACGATGGGCTGTCTTTCTGTCTGTTCAACGCTTAATACGGCGGGAAACTCTCTCGATGCCGCGATTCAGCGTTATCTCCGTCACGAGCGAGATCTTATAATCGGCGACGTTACTGCGGAATATGTCAAAAAAACTATCGGTTGTGCGTACATGAGAGATGCGGAAATCGCAATTCAAGTCAAGGGAAAAGGATATCTCAGTTCACTTCCGACGCTTTTTGAAATAACGACAACGGAAGTTTTCCTGGCGATCAGAGAACAGCTTGAAACAATCGCCAATGCAGTTCGTAATGTTGTTTCCGAAACACCGCCGGAGCTGCTCAATGATATTTCCGACGGCGGAATCATTCTCACGGGGGGCTCTTCGAAGCTTCCCGGTATCGACAAGCTGATCCAAAGAAAAACCCATATTAAAACGAGGGTTGCCGCCGATCCCGAAAACTGTGTTGCAAACGGTCTGGGTGTAGCTATTTCAAATCCCGGATTTCTTTCCAAGAACGGATACATTTTTAAAACAAAGGGCGAAGTATCGGGCTACGGTGCGTTCAGCACGGGATCCGATGCAAATATAATTTACTGATTAAAGCCTCCGAAACTGTCCATAATCTTTTCACGGGATTATGAATATTTCGGAGGTTTTTATGTTTAACAAAAAGTTCATTATTATGATTGAATCGGCAATACTCTTATTAATTCTCGGTGTGTTCACTTTCAGTATGTCCGACTTTTCGATGGGATGTGATGATATTTACAGCAATATGCTCAGACTCCATGTTATTGCAAATTCGGATTCTGAAAAAGACCAGAAACTCAAACTCCTTGTACGTGATGAAATTCTGAAAACCGGCAGTGAACTTTTCGACGGCAAAACCAACATCGATACGGCAGCAGATAAACTTTATGAAGAAAGGGAAAAACTCGAAGAGGCTGCAAAATCGGTTCTCAGAGAAAACGGTTGCGACGGTGACGTAAAAATTTCGCTGTCAAAATCATATTTTGAGGTAAGACAATACGAAGGATTTACGGTTCCCGCAGGATTCTACAATTCTGTTCTCGTTGAAATAGGAAATGCAAAAGGAAAAAACTGGTGGTGCGTCATGTTTCCGCCGTTATGTATTCCCGCTGTCAGCGATAACGGCAACCTGGAAGTTTTTAACGAAGACGGAAAAGCAGTTCTTCTTTCCGATCTGAAAATAGATGCACGATTTAAGGTTGCCGAAATGTATCATTCGGCAAGAAAATTCATTAAAAAAATCACAAATTAAGAAAAATATTGTTTACTTTACACAAAGTTTGATTTATAATTTAAGTGTTATATTTAAAACGGAGGTATAGCAATGATAAACATAATCGCCCACAGAGGAGCAAACAAAGTTGCACCTCAGAACACTCTGCCCGCTTTCAGAAAAGCAATCGAAATGAAGGCGGACGGTTTCGAAAACGATGTACATCTGACTAAAGACGCTATTCCCGTTGTATGTCACAATTATGACATTGATCAGACTTCCGACGGAAGCGGATTTATCCGCGACTACACCTACGAGGAACTCCTCAAATTTGATTTCGGCTCGTACTTTTCCCCCGAGTTTGCCGGTACGAAAATTCCCACACTCGACGAGTTCTACGAGCTTTGCACCGACATGAAAGTTATCAACGTCGAAATAAAATCTCCCAGGGACGGACGACTTGACGAAATCGTCAGCAAAACAATTGAATCGGCAAAAAAACTCAACCTTTGCGACAGACTCATCATTTCCAGCTTTGATCCCGAAGTTCTGCTGAAGGTCAAGGATATTGATTCTTTTGTCAAAACGGGTATCCTTTACGATCCCAACAGTGCCATTGCCGAGGAAATCTGTGATGACTTGGCAGCCTACGCAAAGAAAATCAGGGTTGATGCACTTCATCCTTACATCGCTTTTTTATCCGAAGATTATATCGAGGAAGCGCACGATGCAGGTCTTATCGTCAATCCATGGACCGTCAACAAAGATTTCCAGATAGAAAATCTCTGTGCATGGGGTTGTGACGGTGTTATAACCGATGTACCTGATCTTGCAAGAAGCATTGCAGAAAAATTCTAAAAGGAGAATAAATATGTTATACAAAAAAAACGGATCCCCTGCTCTTTCAGACGAACTCTTTAAGAATCCGACGAGTGAGTACCGCGGAACTCCGTTCTGGGCATGGAACAGTGACCTCGATTCAGATGAGCTTAAAAGACAGATAGAGATTTTTAAAGAAATGGGACTCGGCGGTTTCCATATGCACGTACGTACCGGCATGTCGACTACATATCTGTCCGAAGAGTTTATGCAGCTTATCCGTGACTGCGTTGATAAAGCGAAGGAAGAAGAAATGCTCGCATGGCTTTACGACGAAGACAGATGGCCCTCGGGTGCCGCCGGCGGATATGTTACCAAGGACGAAAAATACAGAGCAAGAAGCCTTCTTTTCACTCCGATTCCCTGTGATGAAACTCCTTCAACCGACGACATCGCCCTTGACTCTTCCGCTATCGGCGACAGAAACAGCAAAGGAAATCTTATCGCCTGCTACGACGTGATTCTCGATGATAACGGATATCTTACAGATTATAAGA
>JAZSPN010000033.1:0-17472 GCA_045537495.1 Acutalibacteraceae bacterium | reverse complement strand
CGAACCAACGACACGTGGATTTTCAGTCCACTGCTCTACCAACTGAGCTACAGAAGCAAAAAAATGGCGACCCGGAACGGGCTCGAACCGTCGACCTCTAGCGTGACAGGCTAGCGTTCTAACCAACTGAACTACCGGGCCATTTTGGTGGGAACAACAGGGCTCGAACCTGTGACCCCTTGCTTGTAAGGCAAGTGCTCTCCCAGCTGAGCTATGCTCCCACATCGAAGCGGTTTCTCACCGACGACGCTGTATAGTTTACTACATATAAACTCAATTGTCAAGACTTTTTTTAAAAATTTTTCAAAAATTTTCAGGGCATTATTTCGGTGCTTATTTCACCACGAAAAAGTTACCGCGGTACCGTTCAACACGACCGAATTTTTATCATTATATCCGTTTCTCTTCAGGCCGTCCGACAAGAGTTTTGCAATCTCGGGATTTTCGAAATCAATCATCATTTCGCAGTGTAAATCGGATGACGGAACTCTGCTCATCATCACGAATCCCGTTAACCACCAATGCTCCTGACTCGGTTGTGAAATAAATACATCGTCCCCCGCTTTTACGAAGAGCTTCATTCTCGGCATCTCATCATCGCTTATACACTTGTAGAAGCTTCCCTTACTCCCCGAAGGTCTGTTGTATACACCTATCTCCGCTCCGCTTGTAAAGCCGTAGATGCCCTTCCAGTACTGTATGAGCCATTCTTTTTCGTCGTACTCAAAACAAATCCGTACCGTGTCATAATAACAGCCGATAAGAAACGCAAGGTCATCGTACACCTTTGAATAACCGAAAGTTCTCTGCCATGCGTTTAATGAAGAATACCAATAGCCGTCATCGGAATCATAGTCAAATCCGAACAAGAGTCCCCTGCCGTTTTCATTGAAAATCCTCGACGTTTCTTCATCGTAACAAACATTGAACGGATATTCTTTTACTTTTGCAGATGCGCTGATGCCACACGAGGACATCAGCATCAGCAAAATCGGTATTACCGCAAAACACCTTTTGAGCAATAATCATGCCTCCTCAAGCTACTGTCGGAAAATTATATGTAAATATTTCACCGATTATGCCCCTCACAAGAAAAATGAATTATTTTTTTGTTTCAAGCTCTTTTTCAAGCTCCTCAACAGATATGTCGGCATACTTGCCGAGGTCATATTTGTATATGAAATGATGTGACTTTCTGAGTGTCAGCGGAGGCATCTTCTTGTAGTCGCCGAAGTGACACACAAGATAATCCTCCCAGTGGCTCATTGTGGGCATCATGTGTCCTTCAAACTCCATCATGACGGGCTCTCCCCAGTACTCCTTCGGGAACCTTTCCTGCTCATATGTATAAATGCTCGCAGGAAGGCATACCCAGCTCGAGGTTTCGTCGCAGCTGTAACGCGCTGCCCAGCTGTGCCAACGCCATTTAAGGAACCATCTCGGAATAAGGCGTGCAACAAGACGTTTGAAATATACCCGCTGAACAGCCTTTGAACTGGTGAGAACGGGTAACTGACGTGCCTTTTCAAGCATCCATGTACGCCAATATTTTGTTTTCATTTCGTGTTTAAGACGCTCATTTTCGTCGTCGGGACTTCCGTCAAGCGCAAGAATATCGAGGAAAATGCCGCCGTTACGCCACCTGGTATCAAATGAGGAATCCTTGTATTCTATTCTGTTGTGACAGAACGGTACACAGTCCTTGTCGAGTATAAACTCATCGGACAGCTCCTTCTGAGCAATCCTGAGAAATTTCTCATAGTCGGGACGCGGCATTGTGATATCCATATCATCGTCCCACGGAATAAATCCTCCGTGTCTGATACCGCCGAGAATAGTTCCGCCTGCCAGATAATAGCGCAACCCGTGTTTTTTGCAGATTCGCTCAAATTCAAGCATCATTTTAAGCACCATGAGCTGAATCTTTCTGACGTCCTCGGGTGCGACTTCAACGACCTTGCGCTTCATAAGGCGCTTTCTGCCGTGTTTGTTTATTTTCTTTTTCGTTACAGATAAAACTCTGCCCGGCAAAAGAAACAGCTTTCCGAGTAAACCGTGAGATGCAAACGGACGAGAAGACCATTCCATAAGTCGTATCGCTTTAGAAACAAGCGAAAACCTCTTACCGTTGAGATATCTTATATTTTCAAGACAGAACGCTCTGTATGAATTTAGTGCAACAGTTGCCGACGGGCTTGAATTTTCAACGGTTTCATGACTGTCAAACGGCATTCTTGATGATTTAACAGCTGTTTCGACATCGTAAGTATTTAGCAAAGCATATGTGATCTGACAGGGATCTATGCACAGATCGTACATTGCACATATGTCCTCGGGTGAAACACCGCAGACGGAAAGACGTGCCGCAAAGTCGCACCTGATTACATTTCTGCTGCTGTAAACAGAAGGATCGCACGGCTCATACGAAGAAAGCTCGGCGGCCTTTGATTTAATGAGATTCAGATCCCTGACTCCGATAAGACCGCAATCACGGTAAGCTTCCGTAATCATTTTATATCCTGCTCCGCACGCCAAAAGTGCTCCGAAAACCTCGGAAACAGAGCAATACTGACTTTTGAGCTTCGCCACTGCTTCGGAAAGTGAACCACTCGACTTAACAATACCGGTAAAGGCTTTATACTTGTCGTAAGATTCAAGTGCCTTGATTTCGTAAAGCTCATTCGCTTTACGAATTACACCCATCCACTTCTCAGCAATTTTGGTTCTCACTTCTTCCATAAGGACTCTTCTTGCATTAAGCGAATAGGAGGTGCAATTGTATATGTCCATATAAAAATCAAGTTTTTGCTCGAGTGCCTTATCGTCGGAAGCACACAGCGATATGACATCAGAATCCATGTCGTCGGAATAGTCTGCATCCTGAATATTTATCGAAGGTATTCCGAGGCTTACGCTTTCAACAACCGTTTCCGGAACGGTAATAAGATGCGAATAAGTGATGCTGACATCGCAATCTCTCAAAAACCTGAGAGGCTTCAAAACATCGGTTTCCACCGATATGTATTCACTCATACCGGAGGAAATTACATCATTTACAAGCTCATCAAGCACAGGACTCTTCTTGACTCCGACTGTAACAACGGTCATTTTCGAATCGGGATATTTGTCATGTATACGCGCAAATACTTCAATGGGAGTACGCGCATTTCTGCCTGCATAGGTGGTATAGTAAACTATTCTGCCACCCGTAAACCCTACACCCCTGACCTCCGAATCGGAGTAGGGATAATAATACGGCACATACTCACAGTGCAGAACACCGAGTTCTTCGATAAGCTTTTGATCCGTCTGAGAATGCGTTATAACAAGTTCGGAGTTTCTGAGCATATAAAGACAAGAAAAAGAGAGCTTCTCACGTCCGCTCTGTATATAGAAATAAGGGGAACGGTCCGTATCGAAAACAGTACATCTTCCGAGTCTTTGAGCTGTCTGAAAAAACAGAAGTGTATTTGCATAGATGTCGCCTGCAAATACAACCGTTTTTATCGGAATTTCGCCGATTATCTTCAAAAAAGCTTCCTCCGGTGTATATCCGTTCACTTCGTATACATCAAGAAAATGCCTCTTCACGTTATCACAGCTGATGTATTCGTCGCCCGAAGGCTCAGACTGAGTTATAAGGTGAATCTCTTTACCGTACTTATCAACACGATTGAGCAGTGACGCTACAGACTGAGCAAATTTATAATCGTGAAATGTTCTGATAAAGATTATCAAACCGTCTTTCCACTTAGTTTTTCCGTTAACCATCGTTTTCCTCCAAATATACCCACACTTTATTTCAAAGAAAAAAGAAAATTACTGATACTTGCAAAATCTTCAAGCGTAAAGGTTTCAGCCCTTACATTTTTATCAAATCCGCATTGAGTCAATGCTTCTTCAATCGCCTGCTTCGACATACCGAGTCCCGAGGCAAGACTGTTGGATGCAGTTTTTCTTCTCTGAGCGAATGCTGATTTTATAACCCTGAAGAAAAAAGCTTCATCGCTGACATTTACGGGCGGTTCTTTTCTGACTTTCAGCTTTATTACAGCGCTGTTTACCTTTGGCGACGGCATGAACGATCCGCGGGATACGTCAAAGAGCTTCTCAGGCTGTGAAAAATAGTGTACTGTCGAAGAAATAGCACCTGCCGCACGGCTTCCCGGTTTTGCACATATTCGGTCGGCGGCTTCTTTTTGCACCATAACCGTTATGTTATCGAACGGCAGTCTGCTTTCAAGCAGGAACATAAGTATCGGCGATGTGATGTAATACGGCAGATTTGCGCATACGCTAAGACTTTCACCGCAAAAACAGCGTTCGATAATCCCCTTCACATCCGCTTCGAGAAAATCTTCATTCAGAACTGTTACATTGTCAAACTCGGAAAGAGTTTCATCAAGCACCGGTAACAGACGTTTATCAAGCTCGAATGCAACTACGCGAGAAAATCTCTGTGCAAGCTCGTAGGTCAGAACTCCGATGCCCGGACCTATTTCGATGACACCCTTTGAACCGTCCTCGGCACAGGCGTCCGCCATATTCGGACAGATGTGCGGGTTTATAAGAAAATTCTGACCGAGTGTTTTTGAAAAAGAAAAATCGTGTCGGTTCAGAATTGACTTAACAGTTCCTATATCGGCTAAATTCAGCATATTTACCACCAAGACAAATATATTCATTTTATTTTAACATCAAACTGTAAAAACTTCAAGCAAAAAAGAAAATCACCGCCAAACAAAAGCTTTGACTCTGTTTTGCGGTGATCGGTATTCTTATTTCGAATTATTTGTAATCGTCGCTGTTGTAATCCACAACTTTGTAGGATCCCGTGTTGTCAACATTTGCCGAAGGCTCCGAAGCTTCTTCCGCCTCCTCGTATTCATCGTCGTACTCGTATTCGTCAGAATCCTCTTCTGCCGCCTTCTTGTTGCGAAGAACAAATAATCCCGTGAGTGCACAGGTAACGAGTGCTATACCGCCGATGCAGATAGCAATAATTGCTCCCATGCTGAGATTCTTTTCTTCCTCCGCCTCTTCCTCTTCATCCGTCGTCAGCTCAGCAAACATATATGTATCTTCTTCACTGTTTCCGCTGATTCTCTCAAAATAAGCATCAAGAGGACTGAGGGTTGTTCCCTCTACCTGAGTATTATCTACAACGGGAATTGTCATCTTCGGAACGGTTGTTGTACGCCTTTTGGTTGTAGACTTTTTCTTGGTAGTTGAAGGCTTCGTTGAAGAAGGATCATCGGTACCGGGTTCATTCTCAGAAGGATTCTCCGAGTTGTTTTCGGATGGCACATCTGACTTTTCCTCTTCATTCTTTTTGGAAGTTGACGTCAACTTATTCCAGTCAATGATTGTAGGTCTTGTCGACGAGTTATCCTTGCTTCCGTCAGACTTTGTTGTCGACTCCGTTGTTGACTGAGTTGTACTCTCGGTAGTGGCACTCGTAGAAGAGGTTGGCGTCGTGTTGTACTCCTGCTCCTCTGCCGGTTTCTGCGTGGTTGTACTCGATGTCGCCTGAGTTTCCGCATTTACGCTGAACAAGGCTCCCGACTCATGTGCAACACAGAAAAACGACGATACCACTATCATCAATGATAAAAATGTGATTAATCTCTTTTTCATTTACGATCCTCCGTAAAATTTAATTCTCATATATTCTATCACCTATAAGAATTTCTGTCAACAGAACGAACGGTTTTAATCAAAAATCACTTCAAACAGAGCATTCGCAAACAACTCGTGCATTTCTTTCGTCGGATGGTTAATACCGTTTGCAAGATGAAGTGTCATATCTTCCGTAAGATTTCGTTCTTTCCACATTGAATAGCAGTCACAAACGGTAACATTCATTTCTTTTGCAAGCCTTACGGCACTTTTCATATAAAGATCCATTCTGCCTTCATTCTGCATCCTTGCAGTCACTTCAGCATATCCGTAGTGAACAGGATCAGTATGCTCTGCCACATAAGTATTGAGCATATTCGGTGTCATGAAGATTACTTCCGCGCCGCTTTCGAGGCATTTTTTGAAGATGATTTTCAACGATTCGAGATATACGTCAAGCTCACCGTTTACATCGTTGAGCCCGAAGCAGACAATAACAAGATCGGGATTATGACTTAGCACCTGAGAGTCAATTCTCTGCACGGAATCCTTCGCCGTAATTCCGCCGATACCTGCATTAATCACGTTTACGGGAACGAAATCCTTCTTTTCGATTATCTTTTTGCGAAGTCTGTTCCAGTACACGGTTTCATAGTTCATTTCACCCGCCGCAACCGCACCGTGAGTTACGCTGTCGCCGAAAGCCACAATGTTGATGGGGCCATTCCTGATAAGTCCGTCAAGGTCCATATTGATTTTTTCTTTAATTCGCATACGGTCACTCCTTATATAAATTAAATCCTATTATTCATTTTAAGTATACCACGAAAAATATTGAAATCAATACTATGCAGAATAAAAGAAGAGTTTATTGTCAATGAACTTTATATTGCATAAACAATAAAATTGTGATAGTATTAAATAAATAAAAATAGGAGGCTAAGTTCATGAAAAAAAGTAAACGTATTACTGCATTGTTCCTCGCAACTGTAATTATGCTTACGGGAACGTTTTCTGTTTCTGCGGCATCAGGTGAGAAAACGGGATACAGCTCGTTCGCTAAGCTTGTGGACAAGGGACTCGGACTTTTGCATGACGGGCTTTTTGCAGCGTTGGGATTTATCAAAACTCCCGGCATTCCTACAGTTGAAGAGTATACCGAAAAGGAAACACCCTATTTTTACGAGGGTACCGACGGTACTGCCTCGGGAAACGGCTGGTGGAGTGGCTTTGCAAAAGGAAGCATCGTTCCCGTTGAATGGCGCTACAATGCAAACGGCGAAAAAGATCCGAGCGGTTACTGCTTTAATAAACCCCGTACTACAGGCGGATATCAGCATCTCATAACTCGTATGTATACAGAACAGTTCCTCAGCGGAATTATTCTTTCAAACGGAAGCGATGCAAACAACAACGGCATAAAGGATCTCATCATTTTCATGAGTGCGGACGGTGTTGGTATAACGAGTGCCGTTTGCAGAAAAATGCGCAAAGCGGCAGAAGAAGCTTTGGCCCCCTTGGGTGTTAAATCAGATGACATACTTGCCTTCAATGTCAGTGCATCACACGGACACAATTGCCTTGATATTCAGGGAATGAATCTTGCAACCTTGTTTAACAACAAGTTCAATATTTTTAACGATACAGACAGCGGCCTTAGTGCCGATATGGAAAATGCGCTTTGCACACAGGCGGCAAGTATTGCAAAAACAGCGTATCAGAAGCTTGAGAAAGGTCAGCTGTATTATTTTGAAACCGACAAAACAGACGGAGTACACGATAAAGCAGACAGCGGTGTAAAGACTCAGAATTATTTTTCGTGCTTCTTCTTCGACGGTGAAAACGGAACAAAGACCGTTCTTGCCGACATAGGTGCACATCCCACGGGTTCGGGCTATGAAACGAACGAAGCAGGGAAAAAGAGCAAGCTTCTTTGTGCGGACTATCCTTACTTTATCGCAATGGCGATGGAGGATGCGGGATACAACTTGGTATTCACGCAGGGCGCAGAGGCACTCATTACATCACCGTCGCTTCCCTATAGCGAAGCATCAAAAGAGTGGGCAGAAAAGCAGTCACTTTCCCGCGAAGAATGGATAAAGCGTTACGGAGAAAAATTCACGAATGAATTCTATGAAGACGACGGTGCGGGAGAGGCAAATTACATCGACTTTGCGTGCAAAGGATATATGCTTGCACACCACATTATAGATTCGATCCCGCTGGCAAAGGCGGTTGAGCCTGATGTCAATATTAAGAACAAGGAAGTAGTCATCGGCCTTGAATACGGACTCATGTATTGGGGTGCCGTATCGGGAATACTCGGAGTAAATCCCGTAAAATATCCCGCGAGTGAAACACGTTACGGTATAATGGTAGAGATCGGATATATGGAATTCGGCTCGGATGTTGTTATTCTGACTGCACCCGGAGAGCTTTCACCTGCATTGGCATACGGATCTGCAGAAGACTATACAGGTAAAACAAAATGGGAGGGCGAGCAGTCATGGACAGGCGAAAGCTGGAACTATCCTACGCTTGAAAGCATGGTAAGAGAAGCTACGGACGACAGCGATAAGCGAGTTGTTATTATGGGCATTACAAACGATGCTATCGGTTACAGCCTACCGGACACAATGTGCTCGAATGCATTCCTTTCACAGGTTCTGTTCTACAACGGAGAGAACGGCGACGATATGCTCAACAGCCTGATGCTTACCGTAAGCAACACATCGGCATCCGAGTTTATGAGGGCATACGAGGATCTGCTTAAATAAAACTTTAATGGACTGTAAAAAAAGTGCAGACCGCATAAAACGAGAACAATAAAGGTTTTCATAACAAAAAACACGCTTCGCCTCTCGGCGTACCTTTGTACGCCTTCGGGTAACACAAAACATCGCAAATGTGATGTTCGGCTCAGTTTGTTCATTCTGCGCATTTTTCCTATCCCCTAAAACGGGGCTGTAAAAAACTTGCGTTTTTACAGCCCCGTTTTCATACGATTTACAGGAGATACGATGTGTTAAAAGGAGCGGTTTTTGACCTTGACCGTAATTTTCGCCCGATTTTTCTCAAACAACCTCGTATATCATTCCGTCATAGCTTATAATCGCCTTATCACCGTAAAGCTCACGAACTCTTTCCACGGCATCCTTCGGTGACTTGATGATAACTTTTCCGTTGTGGAAATATATTACTTTGCCGATTTTTTTATCTTTTGTATATTCATATACGTGTTCTATGGCAAAATGTCCCGTTTCCGCAATAAGAACATCAACCTCATGCTCACCAAGCACCCCGTCAAGATCGCTGTATTCTCCGAGATCTCCCGAATACAAAACCTTCTTGCCCTCGGCCTCAATAAGATATGAGAACGAAAGCTCTGAATCGGTTTCCTCTTTCTGAAGATGCGTATTATGAAATGCGGTAACCTTCATGTATCCGTCATCAAAAAGAACACCTGAAATTACCTTGTGGGCATAGATTTCAAAATTCTTTTCGAACTTGCGCTCCGTATTGCGAAGCAGCATCGAAAGCCCTTCATACGTTTCGAGAACGGGAATATAGAGATCAATATCGCCGAAAGCGGGAGCGTTCTTTTTGACTTTCGTCATTTTTCTTATGTTCCACAGAAGATTGCCGAGTCCGCCTACGTGATCCATGTGAGTGTGTGAAATGACGATTTTCGTTACCGACAAAAGATCGAGTCCGAGATTATGCGCCGTAAATGAACAGCCTTCGCCCGCATCGAACCAGTATACACGTGAGCCTACGGTAACTGCGAAGGACGCGTGATGACGGTCGGGCCACGGCTCTGTGCCGGCACAAGTTCCAAGAAAATATATTTTCATATTATCCCCTCCTAATACTAAAAAAGATAACATATCGCAAAAATTAAGTCAATAACGGAGATTTAACATGAATGATTTAAGCAAAATTTTTCTCGATGTCAAAAATAATTCCGTAATTACTCTCACAAAGGACAGAATTTACCATGTGCGCGAAGACGATTCTTTTCAAATCGAAGGATTTTATTGCTCTAACACCGCAAAAAAACACGAGAATCCGAACGGGATGAGAAAAAGCGCCGTTTACCTCAGAGATAAAAAGAACATAACGGTTGAGGGAAACGGTGCCGTCATTCTCGTTCACGGAAAAATGACTCCCCTGCTTTTTGACAATTGTGAAAACATCACCGTAAGAAATCTTACGATAGATTATGCCTGCCCTACCATGTCGGAGTTCACCGTTCTGTCAAACGACAACGGTGAATGTGTTATCCGAATAAATGAAGAGTGCCTTTTCAGGATTGAAAACGGTAACATTTTCTGGCACGGCGAACCCGATCTCAACGGAAAACCGTATTGGGAGGACGCCTGCAACGGAGTCCGACGTCATTTCAAGCTCTGTGATCCGAAAACGGGGCTGACGGAGGATTTCAGCCGAGCCGACATGGAATTTGAAAAAATCGAACAACTCGACGGCAGCACACTGAGAGTCGTATTAAAAGACAGGAATGTCCGCTTCCCCGAAGGAAGTATAATTCAGACAAGAAATATCGTGCGCGACCAGACGGGAAGTCTTTTTAACCGTTCTAAAAACCTGACTTTTGACTCATTGAGAATTAAATTCATGCACGGACTCGGCATGGTTTCTCAGTTTTGCGAAAATGTCACCTTCAAAAACTGTGATCTGACACCTTCCGAAGGCAGAACGGTTGCAAGCACGGCGGATTTCTTTCAGTTTTCGGGGTGCAAGGGTGCAATAACCATTGACAACTGCAAGGCAAGCGGTGCTCACGACGATTATGTAAATGTTCACGGCACACATCTTCGCATCGTGGAAAAGCACGACGATACATCGTTGACTGTACGTTTCATGCACGACGAATCATGGGGTTTTCAGGCCTTCTCAAAAGGAGATATTCTCGACTTTATCAAATGGGACACGCTTATTCCCTACGCAACAAACGAAGTCACCGATTTTGAAAAGCTCAATGATACAGATATAAAGCTTTATTTCGCAAAAAAGCTCCCCGAAATCGAAATCGGCAGAGATGTCGTCGAAAATGCCACCTGCACTCCCGATCTTCATGTCAGAAACTGTGACTTCGGTCCGACATCGGGCCGAGGCATACTTTGTACAACAAGAGGTAAAGTTATCATCGAAAACAACAGCTTCAGAAATCTCTGGGGGCCCGCTCTTCTGATTGAAGACGACTGCAACTTCTGGTTTGAATCGGGCTTTACAACCGATGTTATTTTCCGTAACAATACCGTTTCACGTTGCGACAACCACATAACCTATGACGGTGCTCCTTCAATACGCTATACACCGAAAGTTCTTTGCGAAACACCGCAAGAATATGTTCACAAGAAGCTTACCGTCACAGGTAACATCTTTCAAAACCCCGTATGCGATTCTCATTCCCTCCATCTCGAACACCTCGAAGAAGCCCTGATATGTGACAATACTTTCGACAGACCGTTCAATGTCACTTCGCGTTTTGTCGGAAGTATCACGTGCGAAAACAATACCGTTGAGCATTAAAAGAAAAGCGTTGAAACACTGACTGTGAATCAACGCTTTTAATATTGTATCAGATGTCCACACCGAGGAATTTCTTCGCAAGAAGTCCTACGCCGAACGAAATTATCGCAACGCCGATACTGATAAGTGCCATTTCGAGAAAACGTGATTTGAACGGCTGATCTTTTGCGACGGATGTATAATATGTAAATCCTGCTATAATCAACACAATTATCAGAAGCATGCTTACAAGCGCCAATATGTACTGTTCGGGATTTACGAGCAGATACGGCAGTATCAGTAAAATAACGGTTATAAGATATGCAATTCCCGTATATGAGCATGATTTCAGTGCATCCGATCTTCCTTCACTCTTTGCCGCAAGGAACTCACTTGATGCCATCGAGAAAGTTGCGGAAATACCTACTATCAATCCGGAAAGTGCCACGAGGCGAGCGTTCTGAAGTGCAAAGGTGAATCCTGCAAGACTTCCGGCAAGTTCAACCAAAGCATCGTTGAGTCCCAGCACCATGCTTCCGACATACTGCAAGCGTTCCTCGTCAAGCATTTCGAGAAGTGCCGCTTCGTGCTCTTCTTCCTGCTTTTTGATGTGTTCGCTCTCGGGAGCTTCCTTTATTAACTGCTCATACGTATCCTGAGCAACCTCTTCGCCCTTTTCCATGAGCTTAACGGCAAACGTAAAGCCCAGAACTCTTGCTATCACGGTATATTTAATTACCTTCGCTTTCTGAGGCTTCATTTCAATGCCTGTATAGCCCTTCCATATCTCGTAGTGAGATTTTTCTTCTGCGGAAAGGCGCAAGAGTGTCTTTTTGTTTTCTTCGCCCTTGGCAAATTTCGCTATCGATTCGTAAATCACACTTTCGGTCAGCTCGTTCTGCTGCATCTTTTTGATAACCGAAAGCGACTGTTCTGAAATAGTCTTCATAATAAACCCCCTCTTTGATTAATTACACGCCGTAAAGTGGAGAACGGTGCTCTCTCCGTCAAATCTGAGTTCCCCCGAAAGATTGATTCCGAGATTCATAAGAAGTGCACCCGAATATACCTCTCCCGTCGATTCACATCTGTACATCTTTTCTGCATCAAGCCCTTTGAGCTTTAAGAAGAACAGATGCTGATTGTTTTCTCTCATTATAACCGCTGTCGCAAGGACCTCGGTTTTGTCGGACGATACAAAGCTCCACGCACATTTGAAATGGTCAAAATACGGATCAATCAATCTGTATAAATCTCCGTAGCGGATAAGGTCATAGTACTTGTGATAGTCCTCTACCTGACACGCTATAACGGCTCTGTCATCCTCCGTAAGCTTGGTAGGATCCAGCTCGTATCCGAAAGTGCCCCAGAGTGCCACGTTGCCCTTCGTCCTGTAATCGGTCCTTCTTGAAGCAGAAACATGCGCTCCCATCGACGATGCCGGATAACACATTGATGTTCCGAACTGAATCGTCAGTCTTTCAATGGGATCGGTATGGTCACTCGTCCATATCTGCGGTGAATAGTAGAGCATTCCGGGATCGAAACGTCCTCCGCCTCCCGAACAGTTTTCGAAAAGTATGTCGGGAAATGCCTTTGTAAAACGATCCATGAGATCATATGTGCCGAGAACAAATCGGTGGAAAAACTCCTTCGAACGCTCAGGCGGAAGAAGTGCAGATCCCGCCTCGGAAATGTTTCTGTTGAAGTCCCATTTGAGATAATCTATCTTGTTCTTTGACAGAACGCTGTACATCTGATTGAAAATATTATCCCTGACGTCCTCTCGCGAAACATCGAGAACATACTGATTTCTGCCTATTGAAGATTCTCTCTCGGGCACGTGAACATACCAGTCGGGATGTGCTCTGAAAAGCTCGGAATCGGGCGAAATCATTTCGGGCTCATACCAGATTCCGAATTTAAGTCCGATATCGTTTACTTTTTCAATCAGCTTTCCGAGCCCGCCCTGCAGCTTCTCTTCATTGACAAACCAGTCGCCGAGAGAATTTGTATCGTCGTTACGCTTGCCGAACCAGCCATCATCCATGACGAGCATATCCATTCCGAGTTCTTTTGCGTTCTTTGCAAAGGCTACAAGCTTATCGGTGTCAAAATCGAAATAACAGCCTTCCCAACTGTTAATAAGAAGCGGACGTTTTTCGTATTTATATTTGCCGCGGATGAGGTTGTGCATATAAAGTCGGTGGAAAATACGGCTCATCTCGCCTACGCCCTTATCGGTGTATACGTGAACAGCCTCGGGGGACTGAAATACTTCGCCGTTTTCAAGGTGCCAGGAAAAATCAACGGGATTGATTCCCATGATAATTCTTGTTGTCCCCGAATAATCACATTCTGCCGAAATCTCGAAATTTCCGCTGTAAACAAGATTGAATCCGTAAACATCGCCGTTATCCTCGGTAGCACCGTGTCGCATGAGTGCCGCAAACGGATTCTGGTTGTGGCTTGATGAGCCTCTCTTGCTTCCTATGCTCTGAATTCCGTGAGCCAGTCTTCTTTGCTCTCTGCATCTTTCCTTTGCATGTCTGCCGTAAAGAGTTATAAAATCAAAGTCCATTGTCGGTAAATCAAGACAGGTCGAGAAGACTCTCTCGATATCAACTGCCTTTTCACCGCAATTTTCAACTTTTACGCTCTTTGTAATTGCATTAACCTTGTTAAACGCTGTATAAATCAAGGTTACCTTTACGCCCGTTACCGCATCCTCTGCATAAATTTCGAGAGTGTCGGCTTCGTCATCGGAATTCAGATACAGTGACGGCAACGGAGAAAGCGAAGGCTTGCCCTTATAAATTTTGTGTCCCGTGTATCTTATGTCCGTGACGGTATTGCCGTGACTGTTTCTGACGGAAAGTGCGGAAATTCTGAAATCTCCGCTGCCGTTACATGAATATTCCATCGGTGCAACGTCCGTTGAAAACTCCTCATGCGGAATGTGAGGATTCGCCGGACTGAAAGAAGCACTCTTGATTCTTTTCGCATTAGTCCACAGATTGCAGTCGGGAATGAATGCTCCGTAGTAAAGATTCAGTATGTAGTTTTCAGCGCCGATTCCGATAACGTAACTCGTGTCCGGAGTATCAAGCTTAAAAATTTTGTCATTTGAATTAAATGTAATCAATTGTCTACCCCCAAGAATTTTTATAAGGTCAGTATAGCATTATTTTTCATTTTTTTCTACATATATTTAAAAATTTCACGCTATTGCTCCTCTTAAATTAAATGACAGAAAAAAGCGATAAATCACCGTGAATATTTTCGACAAGGAAATACAATATAGTTGCAATTTTTTTTCGTTTATTGTATAATAAATAAAAAAGTATTTTGAGAGGATTTCTTTATGCTTGATTTCTTACCAAACAAAAAAATGACCTCTTTAATTTTATCACTCATTCTGATTTTATCCGTAATTACAATGCCGGTTTTTGCAGACGATGCGGTAATAACGGAACACAATACTTATGTTTTGAATCGTGACGGTAACGGCGAGCCTTTGTACCGTTATCAGAGTCCGTGTATGATCGGCTACGACTTTAACAACCAGTACGGCGGAAACGGTGTTCCCATACAGGCATTTGTATATACCATGTATAATGCAGTAACTCAGAAACACTTTCCTACATATTGCGGCGACATCAACATTACCGCGGTACAAGGCACAGATTACCGTCGTCTGAATCTGGAAGACTCGTCTTTCTCGGGAAATGCCGCGGGTAAGGTTCGTGCCATCCTGACGGAAGGCTTTTATATCATTCCGATTGACGGCGAATCCGATGCTGACCACGCTGCAAGAGTCAATGCAAAAACGGCGGAATTAGCAAAAGCTTCCGGTGCGGAAGATCTTACCACGGGTGAAGCTATCGCGGCAACCCAGGCGGCTATTTGGCGCATTGTTCACGGTCCCGAGCTTTCTTTCCCCAAGTTCTGCAGATACGTTTTCAATCCCACAAACACGAAATACGGTTCCCTCTGTTCTTACAGTGAATTGAGGTACAAAAATAACACTCTGATAAACACCACCATTGAAACGGCATACAACTACCTCATTTCGCTTGATCCCGTAGCCGCAACCGAAAGAACGGTTTCCGCAGCATCCTTCACAGATCTCAACGACCCCGTTTTCACTCAAAATGCAGACGGAAGCTACGATGTATCAATTACTGTCACCGTTGATGTTGACATGGATGCAGATGATACTCTTACGTTGAAGGCCGAATTGACTGATTCCTACATTTCAAAGACAAGCCTTGCATCAGGCAGTCAGGTTGTAACTTTAACCTTAAAAAATGTTCCCGCCTCACTCATTTCCGATGACGTAACCCTCTCCATTTCCGGTTATCAGACATCCGCGGGTTATTTCCTCTTTGATGCCGAAGGAGCACGCGGCGCTTCTCAGACAATGGTCGGTTATGACAACAGCCGACTTCCCGTATATGCAGAAGTTCTCGCGAAGGAGGACCGAGTGCTCAATATCCAAAAGTTAACCAAGGTGGCAGTCGGTAACGATTCTTACGAAAACAAACCGCTCAGCAATATTGCTTTTGACATTTTCCCCGTAGCAACAAGAGAAGAATATCTTTCGGGCGCTGTCACTCTTCCGAATGCATCCGAATATGTTCACCCTGCTCTTGCCGACTACACTCTCATAACCGATGAAAACGGCGAAGCTTCGCTGAATTTTCTGCACTTTGGTCTGCCCGACGGAATTTACCTTGTTGCAGAACATCCTCACCCGAGTATAGTTTCACCGATTGAGCCTTTCTATCTGCACGTTCCGTCGACTGATCCCCTCAGCGGTGAACCGATCTACGATATTACAATAAAGCCGAAAAACAACGTCAAGGGCAGTGTACACATCGAAAAAGATGTTATCGCCATCGGCAATGACGAATCCTCTGTTAACGCTTATGAGGCGCACACATGGATTATCGGAAGTACGATACCCGAGGATATCGCCACAGGTCAGCACTATATGATTTCCGATACTCTGGATAACCGTTTAGATTATCTCGGCAACGTGGCGGTAGTTCTTGAAAAAAACGGTGAAGAAAGCGATATTCTCCTTACGGTCGGTACAGATTACAAGCTAACGGTAACAGATGCGGATTCTCTTTCCGAAGGTAAACCTTCCGATTCATTTACAATCGAACTTACAACCGGCGGCATGAATAGAATTGCCGGTATTATCGGTGACAACAACTTTAACAGTTATATGTTACGTGTCTATTTTGATGCTCAGATAAATGCTAATGCCGAAATGGGAACTCAGATACCCAACCGTGCGGATTTAGAGTATGTCAACTCGGTTAATTTTGAATTTTATGAAGAATCTGACATACCGGTCGTTTATACCGGCGGACTCAATCTGTTAAAAGTAGATGCTCGGGACTCATCCGTGACACTCTCGGGTGCGGCATTTGAATTATACCGTGCAGCAACGCCGGATGAAATCGCTTCGAACGATCCCCGATTAATCGAGATTGCGGATGTTGTCGGAAAAGTTATAAAGGTATCTTTTTTCAATAACCGTGAAATGCAAGGTGACAAAGTAACCACGGCTACTTCGGGAGAAGACGGTAAAGTTTCATTTTACGGTCTTTCCTACGGAAAGTACTTTCTGACAGAAACAACGGCCCCTTCAGGATATAATCTCCTTGGAAAAACAATTGAACTAACCGTCAATGAATCAAGCCACAACGATGATAAAGTAATCATTATAGAAAACACAACAGGAAACGTTTTACCCTCGACCGGCGGTGTTGGTACAACCGTATTTATCGTGACGGGCATCTCTGTTATGAGTATTGCAGCAATCTTCCTTTGCATTGATAAGCGCAGACGCCAACATCACAAACATTGTCATTAATGAATGCCGAAAGCCTTTATGAATAAAGGCTTTCGGCATTAAAAGTGACGGGACAGCAAAATGCTGTCCCGTCTTTTTGGCTAATACGATATATCGACATGATTTCATTTCATTCCATTCATTCTTGAAATCGTCAATACGCTTTAAACCTGCATCGGTAATATGATAATATTTTCGAAGTCTGCCGTCATGTTCCACTGTTCTGACCGTCAGCATATTTGCAGTTTCCAAACGCTTCAGAATGGTGTATAATGTAGATTCCGACAACTCAATATACGGTTTCAAGTCTTTAATGATCTTATACCCGTGTGAATCCTCGTTTGTGATTGCTGCTAATACACACACATCTAAAAGACCACGCTTTAATTGAATGTCCAAACTATACCACCTCTCGCGATATACGTCATATCACGAAGTATTGGTTTTGTCAA
>JAZSPN010000065.1:0-15455 GCA_045537495.1 Acutalibacteraceae bacterium | reverse complement strand
CGTTCAGCTTCTTCTTAACGCAGTTGTTGACTATATGCCCGCACCTACGGATGTTCCCGCAATCAAGGGTGTTAACCCCAAGACGGACGAGGAAGAAGTCAGAAATTCAACTGACGACGAGCCGTTCGCAGCACTTGCATTCAAGATTGCTACCGATCCCTTCGTAGGAAAACTTGCTTTCTTCAGAGTTTACTCGGGTAAGGTTGAAACAGGAAGCACTGTTTACAACGCAAGCAAGGGCACCAACGAAAGACTCGGCAGAATTCTTCAGATGCACTCAAACCACAGACAGGATATCGACTGCTGCTATGCAGGTGATATCGCTGCAACTGTCGGTCTTAAGAATACAACGACAGGTGACACACTTTGTGATTCAAAGGCACCCGTTATTCTTGAGTCCATGGAGTTCCCGGAGCCCGTTATCCGCGTAGCAATTGAGCCGAAGACCAAAGCAGGTCAGGAAAAGATGGGTATCGCTCTTCAGAAGCTTGCTGAGGAAGATCCCACATTCAAATGCTATACAGATGAAGAAACGGGACAGACTATCATTGCAGGTATGGGTGAGCTTCATCTTGAAATCATCGTTGACAGAATGCTTCGTGAATTCAAGGTTGAAGCAAATGTCGGTAAGCCGCAGGTTGCTTTCCGCGAAACCATTACCAAGTCGGCCGAGAGCGACACGAAATATTCACGTCAGACAGGCGGTCACGGACAGTACGGTCACGTCAAGATCCGCATCGAGCCCAACCCCGAGAAGGGCTTCGAATTTGTCAACAATATCGTCGGCGGTGTTGTTCCCAAGGAATACATCGGTCCCACGGAAGCCGGTATCAAGGGAGCTATGCTTTCAGGTGTACTTGCAGGCTTGAACGTTGTTGACGTAAAGGTCACACTGTATGACGGATCCTATCACGAGGTTGACTCTTCCGAAATGGCATTCAAAATGGCAGGCTCAATGGCCTTCAAGGATGCTATGAGAAAGGCTTCTCCCACACTCCTCGAGCCCATGATGAAAGTTGTCGTCATTGTTCCCGATGAGTATATGGGCGATGTTATCGGCGACCTCAACTCACGCAGAGGTATGATTACCGGTACGGAAGTTCGTACGGGTGCAACTCAGATCAATGCGCATGTCCCGCTCTCAACAATGTTCGGATATGCTACTGCACTTCGTTCAAAAACTCAGGGCAGAGGACAGTATTCAATGGAGCCGAGCCACTATGCCGAGGTTCCGAAGTCAATCGCTGAGACTATCGTAAAAGACAGATCTCACGAATAATAAAAAAACACTTGCATTTTTATTAAATTATTGATACAATAGTTCTATGCGATACGCATGGAAAAGAATTGTTACCATTAAGGAGGACAAATTTAATGGCAAAAGAAAAATTTAACCGATCCAAACCCCACGTAAACATCGGTACAATCGGACACGTTGACCATGGTAAGACAACTCTTACTGCTGCTATCACAAAGACTCTCGCTATGAAGGGCGGCGCTGCATTCATCGATTACGCAAACATCGATAAGGCTCCCGAAGAGAGAGAACGTGGTATCACAATCAACACAGCTCACGTCGAGTACGAAACAGAATCTCGTCACTATGCTCACGTTGACTGCCCCGGCCATGCTGACTATATCAAGAACATGATCACAGGTGCTGCTCAGATGGACGGCGCTATCCTTGTTATCGCAGCTACAGACGGCCCCATGGCTCAGACAAAAGAACACCTTCTCCTTGCTCGTCAGGTAGGCGTTCCCTATATCATCGTATTCATGAACAAGTGTGACCAGGTTGACGATCCCGAACTCCTTGAGCTTGTCGAAATGGAAATCCGTGAAACTCTTGACGAGTACGAATTCCCCGGCGACGACACACCCATCATCCAGGGTTCTGCTCTTAAGGCTCTTGAGTATGCAGGTTCTGACACATCTGACGCAGCTCTTGCTCCCATCTGGGAACTCATGGACGCTGTTGACTCCTACATTCCCACTCCCGAGCGTAAGGCTGACCTTCCCTTCCTTATGCCCGTAGAAGACGTTTTCACAATCACAGGCCGTGGTACTGTTGCTACAGGTAGAGTTGAGCGTGGACAGCTCAAGACCGGTGAAGAAGTTGAAATCGTTGGTCTTACAGACGAAAGCAGAAAGACTGTATGTACAGGTATCGAAATGTTCAGAAAGCTCCTCGATTACGCAGAGGCAGGCGACAACATCGGTTGTCTTCTTCGTGGTGTTCAGAGAACAGAGATCGAGCGTGGACAGGTTATCTGTAAGCCCGGCTCAATCAAGCCCCACACAAAGTTCCGCGGACAGGTTTACGTATTGACAAAGGATGAAGGCGGACGTCACACTCCTTTCTTCAACAACTACCGTCCTCAGTTCTACTTCAGAACAACTGACGTTACAGGCGTTATCTCCCTTCCCGAAGGCACAGAAATGTGCATGCCCGGCGACAACGTAGAGATGGACGTTGAACTTATCACTCCCATCGCTATCGAAGAAGGTCTCCGTTTCGCTATCCGTGAAGGCGGCAGAACAGTCGGTTCAGGCGTTGTTATCGCTATCAACGAATAATTAATCAAAACAGAGCGTTGTGACTTCACAGCGCTCTTTTTTACTTTCAGGATATTGAAGCAGTTATGTATGTAACAGAAAAGGCGTACCCCTTTTTCCGTCGAGATGACAGAAAAAGGGGTTTGTTGTCGTACGTATTATTATCTGAAGATGAAGAGCTTTTCCGTCGGGATTTTGAAAAGGTCTGCCATTTCGAAAAGTACATCGAGCGAAACACCGCAGGTGGCAAGCTCAATTTTGCTGATCGTTGTTCTGTCGAGATTCAGCTTTTCGGCAAGTGATTCCTGAGTGTAGCCGTTAAGTTTTCTGTAATAGGCGATATTCAACCCGAGTATTCTGTATTTTTCTTTATGAGTATCTTTCATATTATCACCATTTAAATAATACATTAAAAAAAGACATCCTGACAGAGATTAGTATATATAAAATGATGATTGACATTCTACAAATTATCTGTTAGAATGAAAATGTAAATATTTAGTTTAAAGTTTTTGTGCACAAATAACAATCCTCAATTTCTGATCAGTAAATTTTTATTGACATTTTATTACTTATCTGTTAATATAAAAATAAGGAGTAGTGTTTATTAATATTGTGCAATTATCACAAAAAATTGTGTAAAAGGTGAAAATCGTTAATTCACGGTGGAAAAGTCGGTTTTCATTTAATATATTTTAGAATTGGAGGTAAAATCTATGAAAAATCGTACAAACTTTTTGAAAAAGCTCGTTGCGATGATGATGTGTTTACTTCTTGCAACGGGAACTCTCAGCCTTTGTGCATCAGCTTCCGTTGATTATAAAACGGAAGGCACGCTTGGTGAGAATATTACCTGGAAGTTCACTCCCGAAACGGGTGAGCTTCGTGTCAGCGGCACGGGTGACATGTATGATCATCTGTCCGGTGCAAACATTTCCGGCACTGCCGATTATATGTGGTACGATTTCTGGCGGGAGGTTAAATCGTTGGTTATCGAGGACGGTATCACCTATATCGGTAACTTTGTTTTCAACGGTCTGCCGAACCTTACAAGCCTGTATATCGGTAATACCGTCGAAGAAATCGGTCAGGAAGCCTTCTATTCCTGCAGTAGACTTACGACGGTACATATCCCCGCATCAGTCTATAAGATTCATCTCGGTGCGTTCGGTTACTGTAAGTCGATTAAAAAGTTTACTGTCGACAGTGGCAACAATTATTATAAAGCCGATACTGACGGTGTTCTTTTCTCGAAAGACGGAACGGAGCTTGTCGCATATCCTCTCGGCAGAGAAGCGACAACTTACACGGTACCGAGTGGTGTGCTTTCTGTTGGCGCCGAAGCATTCGCACATGCGTCACTTTCAGAGGTCACATTACCCTACGGTCTTACCGACATTAAAACCTCGGCATTCGAAAGAACTGCAATTGAAGAAATAGTTTTCCCCGAAACTTTAAAGACGATTTACACGAGCGCTTTCTATTTCTGCCCCAATATAAGTGAAGTTGTAATTCCCGAGAATGTTGAATCTATCGGATCCACTGCTTTCTCTCGTTGTGAATCTCTCGAAAGCTTTACTCTTCCCGAAAGTTTTGTCAGCGTCGGTGAAAATATTTTAAGGTCGACTCCTTTCTCATACAATCCCGACAACTGGTTCCAGGGCGGACTGTACTGCGGAAGATACCTTCTCGCCACGGATGAATTTGAAAGCGATACATTCGTTACGAAGCAGGGAACGAAGTATATTGCAACAAGAGCATTCCTCGGTGCAACGGCAAAGACGTATATTATCTCCGACACGGTCGCCGATGTAAACGGCTATGCTTTCTGGGGTAACGATTCCGTTGAAACGGTAGTATTTGCCGGTAGTGTCAAGCGAATCGGCAGCTATGCCTTCTGGGGCTCCGATGTAAAAGAAGTGGTGTTCTGTGAAGGCATCGAGGAAATAGGCAACAATGCTTTCTGGGGTGCAAATTGCATAGAATCCGTTGTAATCCCGAGCACGGTTGAAAGAGTCGGAAATCTTTTATTCTACGGTGCAAAAAATCTTAAGAGCGTAACCTTATATAATACACTCGAAGCTATTTATGAAAATGTGTTCTATGCCACGGATGCCCTTACCGACATTTATTTCTACGGTACGGAAGAAGAGTGGAAAATTATTTATCATGATCATGATGTAGAAAGCGACTGGCTTGAGGGTGTAACGATTCATTACCTCTCCGAAGATGCTCCTGCACATGTTCACGAGTTCAATACTTTTGTAACGGTTGATCCTTCCTGCAACTCTTACGGCTACAAGGTTTCGTACTGTATCGGCTGCGGAGCCAGTAATTTTGTTGAAGGATACGATATGCTTTCTCACGATTACGGTGAATGGGTAGTTACAAAGCCGGCAACCGAAACCGAGAACGGCATTGAAACATCGACCTGCTCAATTTGCGGTGATGAAAAGACACGTGAAATTGACAAGAATATCCATGTACATAAATACGTGGAAACAGTTGTTCCCGCAACTTGTACGGAAGAAGGATACACACTTTATCTGTGTTCCTGCGGTGATAAGTACAAGACGGAAACAACGGCGGTACTCGGACACCTCTACGGCTCATGGGTAGTGGTAAAAGAGGCAACCGAGCATGAATACGGTCTTAAAGTGAAGACGTGCAGACGTTGCGGACATGAACATGAACGTTCAATTTCCCCCATACTCGGAAGTGCCCATGTATTGAGCAAAGAAGTATTTGAAGCAACATGTACAGAAAACGGATATACAAAGTATACCTGTGAATGCGGTTATTCATACGTAAGCGACATCGTCGCTGCCCACGGTCATGAATTCAGTGAATGGACAGAGGTGACTGCACCGACGGCAACACAGAATGGACTGGAAACAAGATTCTGTTACCTTTGCGGTGAAGTGGAAGAAAGAGAAATCAGTTCCACGGGACACGAGCACGTCTACGTATCGTCCTCGATCGAGTCGACGTGTACGACGGTAGGCTACCTTGTATATACCTGTTCCTGCGGTGAAAAATTCAAATTAGCGGATAAACCTGCACTCGGACACAACTTCGGCAGCTGGACAGTAACGGTTGATCCGACGGAAACTCAGAACGGCATAGAAACAAGAACTTGTGTCCGTTGCGGCGAAACGGAAGAAAGAGAAATCGGATTTGCGGAACATATTCACGTTTATGATAAGGTAGTAACAGAAGCAACGTGTACAGCGGCAGGTTATATAACATATATCTGCAATTGCGGCGACAGCTTCGTATCGGGCAGTATTCCCGCACTCGGTCACAGCTTCGGAAAGTGGACGGTAATCATTGAGCCTACGGAAACACAGAAGGGACTGGAAATCAGAACCTGTACTCTTTGCGGAATTTCGGAAACGAGAGAACCCGATGTCGTTGAACATAAACATTCGTACAGAAAATCTGTTGTCGACGCGACATGTGCAGAAAAGGGTTATACCGAGTATGTATGCGATTGCGGTTACAGCTATACATCGAATGAAACACCCGCACTCGGTCATAATTTCGGCGACTGGATTGTTACAAAAGAACCGACTCAGACGGAATACGGCACAATGATGTCTGTTTGCGACCGTTGCGGCGCTTCGAAGACGGGAGCGATTGACAAGCTTCCGAGTGATTCCGACGAAGCCGTCATCACGGTAAACGGTGCAACAACTTCTGCCGGTAAGACGGTTGAAGTCAAGGTAACAATAGCCAACAACCCCGGACTTGTCGCAACACACATTACTCTCAATTACGACAAAGACGTTCTGACACTTACAGAAGTTAAAAACGGTACGGTTATCGGCAACGAATGTATGCTGGCAGGTAAGGATCTCACGGCAGTTCCGTACAACGTCATCTGGTCCGATGCTCTGGCGGAGAATGACTACACCGATGACGGATTGCTTGTAACATTCGTATTCAAGGTTGCCGACGATGCACCTGAAGGAAAGACGGCTGTTTCGGTTGATTATTACGAAGAATCGACCTTTAACTGTGAACTCGAAGAAGTTGTTTTCATTATCAATAACGGCGAAATCGAGATTGCAGACCGTATTGCAGGTGACGTAAACGGTGACGGCGAAGTAAACCTTCGCGATGCGGTTTACCTTGAAAGATATCTTGCAGGCGGCTGGGGTGTTTCGATCAATGATAGAAATGCCGATGTTAACGGTGACGGTGCAGCAAATCTTGTCGATGCTGTTCTCATCAAGCGCCATCTTGCAGGATGGGGCGTAAGTCTTATCTGACATCAGTATCCAAAAGCGATATGATCTTATTAAAATGGGGAGTCGGGTGGCGAAGCACCCCACTCCTCTGTTGTTATTTAATTTCGTTCTGCATGGCGACAAGTCTGACTCCGCCGTACATTTCGCGAAGCTTCGGCTTTTCGATTTTGCCGGTGGGGTTGTGCGGTACGGGAGCGAATATGTATTTCTTCGGACGTTTGAATCGGGGGAGTCCCTGACAGAATTCGTCTATTTCCTCTTCGGTGCAGGAAGTGCCTTCCTTTAATTCGATGACGGCAATCGGTATTTCGCCAAGACGGGGATGGAATGAGCCGATAACGCCGACAGATTTTACAGAGGGATGCTTCATGATGAACGCTTCAATCTGTACGGGATAGATATTTTCGCCACCCATGATGATGACATCCTTTTTGCGGTCTACGAGATAGATGAAACCGTCGTCGTCCATCATGGCGACATCGCCCGTCAGAAGCCAGCCGTCGCGAAGTGAAGCATTTGTGGCTTCTTCATCGTGGTAGTAGCAAGTCATGACACCGGGGCCCTTGACACAAAGCTCTCCCGCCTCGCCCTGAGGTACCTCGTTGCCGTTTTCATCGATGATTTTGACCTGCCAGCCGTAGCCGGGAATGCCGATGGCGCCGACCTTGTGAGTGTTTTCAACACCGAGGTGAACACAGCCGGGGCCGATGGATTCGCTCAGTCCGTAGTTGGTATCGTACTGATGATGCGGAAACTGCTTGAACCAGCGTGAAATAAGACTGGGGGGAACGGGCTGTGCACCGATGTGAAGCATTCTCCAGTTGCTGAAATCATACTTGCTGATATCAACTTTATTCTCCTCGAGAAGGCAAAGAACATCCTGAGTCCACGGCACCGTAAGCCATACAATGCTGACTTTTTCGTCGGATGCGGCACGGAGAATCCATTCAGCCTTTGAACCGCGAAGAAGTACCGCTTTTCCGCCGACGAGGAAGCTTCCGAACCAGTGCATTTTTGCACCCGTATGATAAAGGGGAGGAATGCAAAGGAAAATATCATCCTTCGTCTGACCGTGGTGCTTCTGTTCCGTTATGCAGGCGCACATAAGACTTTGGTGCTTGTGAAGAATCGCCTTGGGAAGTCCCGTTGTGCCCGATGAAAAATAGATGGCGGCAAAATCGTCGTCGCAAAGAGGAATGTCGGGATCATCAGTGGGGAAAGCTGAAATTGCAGTTGCGAAATCGACGGCGAAACTCGGCTTGTTGGATCCCGTAAAGACAAACTGACGGATGCCCGTAAGAGAATCCTTGATGGAGTCGATTCTTTCAATCGAGGATTCGCCGTAGAGAAGCACGGAAGCCTCGGATTTTTCAAGGCTGTATTTGATCTCTTCGGCAGGTATACGGTAATTAAGCGGTACTGCCCATGCACCCGTTTTGAGAATTCCGAAATAGGCGGGAAGCCATTCAAGGCAGTTCATGAGAAGTATGGCGACCTTGTCACCTTTTTTGATGCCGAGGCTGATGAGATAGTTGGCAAAACGGTTAGCCATATTATCGAATTCACGCCACGTGATGACACTTCGATAGCTGTATTTTGTAGCGGACTGAACAAGCTCAAGCTCACTCCACGATTTCTTTTCTTCGGCTTCATAATTGAGCTCAACAATAGCATCGTCATTTCCGTAAAGACGGACATTCTGACGCAAGATGTCTGTAATAGGCATGATAATGTGATCCTTTCGTTCGCTTTTATCATTTAAAGCGTTCAAGCTTTAAAATATTATAACATACTTTCAAAGAAAATAAAAGTACTATTTTAAAAAAATCAGAGAATTTGTAAATTTTTTGATTTTTGTCTTGAAAAATTATTGTTTAGTAGTATTATTAAAAGGAAAGAGGGTGATTTTGTGAAAATCACATTTTTAGGAGCGGGCAGTACCGTTTTTGCAAAAAACGTTCTTTGTGATGTCATGACAACGGAAGAAATCAGAGAATGCGAAATCGCACTTTACGATATTGCCGCAGTTCGTTTGATGGATTCATTAATGGTGATTAATAATATTAATGAGTTTTCAAATGAAAACAGAGCCTGCATCAAGACGTATCTCGGTGTTGAAAACCGTAAAGAAGCTTTAAGGAATGCCGACTTTATTATCAATGCGGTTAATGTCGGCGGATATGATCCTTGTACGATTATCGATTTTGAAATCCCGAAAAAGTACGGTCTTCGTCAGACGATAGCAGATACACTCGGAATCGGCGGTATCATGCGTACTTTACGTACCGTTCCCGTGCTGGACGATTTTGCAAGGGATATCGAAGAAGTTTGTCCGGACGCATGGTTTCTGAACTATACAAATCCCATGGCGATGATTACGGGATACCTGCTTCATCATACTGACGTGAAAACGGTGGGACTTTGTCACAGCGTTCAGAATTGTTCCCGAAAGCTTCTGGAAAAGCTTGACATGTCGGATAAATATGATGGCTGTGTTGACAAAATAGCAGGAATAAACCACATGGCATGGCTGTTGGAGATTCGCGACAAAGACGGAAACGATCTCTATCCCGAAATTAAACGCAGAGCGAAGCTTAAAAATGAAACCGAAAAGCACGACGACATGGTACGTTTCGATTATATCGAGAAGCTCGGATACTACTGTACCGAATCGAGTGAGCATAATGCCGAGTACAATCCGTTCTACATCAAGTCGAAATATCCCGAGCTTATAGAGCGATACAATATTCCGCTTGACGAATATATCAGAAGATGTATCTCGGCACAGTCACGGTGGGCGGAACAAAAGAAGCTTATCGCCGAAGAGGGGCAAGTGAAGATTCGAAGATCTACGGAATACGCATCACGTATAATGAAAGCGATGGTTTCGCACACGCCCTGCACAATCGGAGGTAATGTTCTCAATACACACGGATATATTGAAAACCTTGTTACCGATGCTTGTGTTGAAATACCTTGTCTTGTTGACGGGAACGGTATCACACCTTGCCACGTCGGCAGGCTTCCGATAACTCTGGCGGCTATGAATATGACAAATATTAACCCGCAGCTTATTACTATCGAGGCGGCGAAGACGAGAAAGCGCGAGCTTGTTTATCATGCGGCAATGCTTGATCCGCATACGGCGGCGGAGCTTTCGATTGATGATATTGTAAAGATGGTTGATGAGCTTATTGAAGCTCACGGAAGCTGGTTGCCGAAATTCAATTGATTCGTTAAAAGGACTGCATATGATAATAGATTTCCACACCCACATATTTCCCGACAAAATTGCACCGTCTGCACTGGAATCTCTGATGAAGTCGGTGTTGCTGCACGAGGGAAGAGTTTATCCTCCGCAGACCGACGGAACACTTGACGGTCTGATTTCGTCGATGGAGGAGGCGTCGGTTGATTTGAGTGTTACCATGCCGATTGCCACCAAGCCGTCACAGACGGAGTCGATTAACCGTTTCGTTCAGGGGATTGATGACGACAGGATCATATCGTTCGGGGCCGTTCATCCTCTTTGTGAGGATGCTTTCAGGATTCTCGAAGAATTGAAGGAAAAAGGCTTTAAGGGAGTAAAGATCCATCCCGAATTTCAGGATTTTTATATTGACAGTCGTCGGTCGATAGATTTTTTAAAGAAAGCGGAAGAGCTTTCGATGTACGTTACCGTTCATGCAGGTGCGGACATAGGTTTTCCGCCGCCCGTCAAGTGTACACCGCAAAGACTTTACAATGTTCTGGAAGAGGTCGGTGGTGACAGAATTATTGCCGCTCATCTCGGAGGCTTCAGACAGTGGAGCGATGTCGGGAGATATCTTGTCGGATCACCGATTTTGTTTGATACGGCGTTTATTTCCATGTTTGCAGATAAGGAGCAGTGCTCAGAGATTATACAAAATCACGGATACGAGAAGATTCTCTTCGGAAGCGATTCACCGTGGGAGTCGCCGATACAGACAAAGCGCTTCATAGACTCGTTGAATCTCGGTGAGGAAGAACGAACACATATTTATTATAAAAATGCAAAAAAAATACTGTTCGGAAACTGACGTCGAAAGAGAGTTTTGTATTGCATTTTACTGCTTCGTATGTTATGATTAATTTGTACAGAAAGTACGAATATATAAAGAGAGGAATAAAAATATGAAAGCCGGAATATTGAAAATTACATCACTTATTCTTGTAATCGCAATGATGTTCTCGATCGGTTCAGTGTCCGTCAGCGCTTCCGCCGACTACACCGTTTCCGCACAGGATATCGAATCTCCCGATGCCTCCGACGGCGACAAGATCATGTGGAATGCCATCAATGCACTGTTGCAGGGCATCCTCAGAACAATGTGCTTCGTTTACCCCAACCCCGATTGGAAGCACATCGATGAGTATGATCGTGATGAAGTCAACTTCCTTGAAGGAAGAGATGAATTCCTTACGGAAGCTGCCGAGAACGCTCAGTGGAAACTCGGTTACGACAAAGAAAGCATCATTCCCGAAGATTTCGAAGCAGGCAAATACTACATGGGCAGAAAGCTCAACATAGTATCTTTTGACAGTGCCGCAAAGGTTCAGTCTGTTCTTGACGATCAGTTTTGCCGTGCGGTCTGTGTTGATGACGGATCAGGCAAAGGTGCCGTTGTTATGGCGGTCATCGACGGTATCGGCGTAACGTCAACCGACGTTCGCGAAATCCGTGAAAGACTTGAAGACCTTACAGACGGCGGAAAAATCGCAAGCATCAACGTATCTGCTACACACTGTCATTCTGTTATTGATACTCAGGGTGTCAGCTCTTCGTTCCTTCTTCATCTTTTCCTCAGCCCCATATGCAATCTTTTCGGCATTGATGAATTGCCCTTCACGGATGCTGAACAGAACTTCAAAAAAGTAATGTACGACCAGTCGGCGAAGGCAATCCGCGATGCTTACAATGCTATGGAGGCGGGCGACCTCTACTACAAGACGATTGACGGCAGCGAATTCATCCGTGATAAAAAGGCTCCCTATTCTTACAGCAAGGACATCGTTTCTCTGAGATTTGTTCCCGCTGAAGGCGACAGAGAAACTTATCTTATCAACATGGCGGCTCATCCCACATCGTTCTCTTACAGAAATGAAGTTCTCTCCAGTGACTATCCCTACTACATGGACGAAAGATTCAACGAAAACAACGCGAATTTCGTTCTCTACATGGGTGCGGTAGGTCAGATCGGCAGAGAGAATTCAACGGTTGTTGTTCCCGAGGACAGTGAAGATCCGTACATTCAGATGAAGGAATACGGCAGAGCTATTGCTCAGCATATCCTTGACAATAAGGACGAGGAAGAAAAGCTTCAGCCCGTACTCAATGCGGTTCACGACGATTTCAGCGTAACGTGCACAAACTACCTTCTTCTCCTTGCGGTTAAGTGCCGACTTGTAAACAACGTCTGCTACAAAACGGGAATTTCGCCCAACAGCGGTGTTCTTCCCACGGAAATCGGATATGTCGAGCTTGGTAACAAGGTCGGATTTGCACTTTATCCCGCAGAGCTTTATCCGGAGGTTTACTGGGGCGGAGCATTTTCGGCAGATGTGGCTTGGGACGGCACCGACTGGAAATACAGCGAAAATTGTATGTCGAAGATGAACAGAGAAAACATCGATATGTATCCCATCTGTTTTGCAAATGACACGGTAGGCTATGTAGTCCCCGATAACGATTTCGCATTCCTTGCACATGAGCCCGACGAGCTTCTTTCCGCAGGAAAGTATACGGCATCTACAATTGTAGAGGCATTCATTGATCTCATGGCTCAGGTAGGAGAAATGGCGAAATAACAGAAAGTAATTGAAAGGAGCGGATCCCGATGCAAAAAGCTTTAAGAAAGACTTTGCAAAGGGTATCCGCTCTTATTGTTTTATTATCTTTAGTTTTTTCGCTGTTCGGCTGTGACAGCTCACGCGGCGCTTTACCTGCTTCGGAGGTTGTGCGTATCGAAGGTGATTTAAAGGAGAAGAAGTCCGAGATAAAGGACAGAAATCTTCATCTTATCGATACGGATTCGCTTGATAATTCAATGGCATCATCGGGACTTTTGGAAATCTTTCTTGATGACAGAAGCTTCGGCATAGCACTCTACGAAAAGACGAAACAGAAGTATTGGTATTCACTTCCCGACAGAGCAAACTATAACTATGACTATTCCGCGGCGACGGTGACACTCGAGGTTTTGTGCGGAAATACGCTTTATAAGCTGAATACTCAGGACGACAGCGTAGCCTACGGTAATATAGCTTGCGAGGTTCTCGGCGATGCCAAACGTACGGGATTTACCGTAACGTATGTTATCGCTTCGGACAGCAAGACGGCCGGGAAAATTACAAGTGATCAGGTTATCAATGAAACGATCAAGGCAGATGCTTTTGATAAAAATGACATCGTTTACGAAGTGAAAGTGACTTACGAGTTGCTTGACGGAAATTTATATGTATCGGCACAGTACAGAAATTTGTCCGAAAACCGTGATGCGTATTTGCTCAATATGGAGCTTTTGCCGTTCTTCGGAGCGAGCGATACGGCTGAAAACGGTGACTTTATGTTGGTGCCGGACGGATGCGGTGCCGTGATAAATACGGCGACGGACGATGTTGATTTCAAACCGCTTACATTCGAGGTTTACGGTGATAATCCGTCGGCGGATGCCGAGGATGATGACTGTTCTGCATATTTTCCCGCATTCGGAGCGAAGCAGGGAGAGAATGCCTTTGTTACGATTATCGAAAAAGGTGATGCGGTATCCTCTGTCAGGGTTGACAGAAAAAACGGAAAAACCGGTTTTAATACGGTCGGAACGGTTTTTCACATAACGGAGCATGAAACGGTTACCGAAAAAGGGGAAACCGTTACCTATATAAATAATGTACCGTACAGCGGTGAATTGAAGCTGTGCATACGTCTTCTCGGCGGTGCCAGCTCAGGATATGACGGGTTGGCGGCCGCTTGCCGTGAGCAGTTCATGAGAACGGGATATATTTCTGTAAATATCGTCGAAAAAGAGCAATATCTGCCGTTTAATCTCTCCGTTATAGGCGCGACAACAGCTGTCGGTGACAAGCTGAAATTCATCGAAACGGTAAAAACTCTCACAACCTTTGAAGAAGCTCAGGATATTCTTTTCAGGGCAAAATCAAAGGGAATAAACAATATCAACGTGCGTTTCGAAGGTGCGTTAAAGGGCGGAGTTAACTCATCAAAGACGGGCAGTCTTGATTTCGGACTTTTACTTGGAGGAAAGAAGGAGTTCGAGAGTTTACACGAATACACGGTAGCACAAGGACACAGTCTGTTTATCGATATACCGGTTTTTTCGTGGAACGGAAAAAAGCCGATCTCGGGAAATAAAGCTTTTTCGATTTTCGGCACGTCGGTCAAGGAGGAAACCGAAAATCCTCTCGGAAGCGTACTTGGAGCCGAGGTTTTTTCGAGGAAAATCCTCAAAATATCGGAAATTGAAAATAATGTAATCAATCTGCTTAATAAAGCGGAAGAGATTGATTTCGACGGTTTTTGCGTAAGCGATGCATCCGAATATCTTTACAGCGACTATTCAGGCGGTTACACCGACAGACAGACGGCAATGAAAACAATTGCAGAGAATCTGAGACCTCTGTCAACCGACAGAATACTTATGATGAGCACCTGTAATCTGTATTCTCTCAAAAATGCCGATATAGTTTTCGAGATGCCCGTTTGTGCTTCTGTCGAGGAACGCGAAAATCTGTATGAATCCGTTCCGTTTTTGCAAATGATACTTCACGGCACGGTTGATTATTCAGTCGGTGCGGTCAATACGGCGGAAGATAAAACGTATCATATGCTGAAAACCGTTGAATTCGGTGCCTGCCCGTCGTATGTTTGGTGTTTCGATGAAAAAGGTACGGATAAATTCTGCTACGAAGAACAGCTTAACGAAGCGTCGCTCTTCTATGCGAGGGCAAATGAAGTTTTAGCCGACCTTCGCAATGTAAGAATTACCGATAACGGCGAAACTTTGACAGACGGTGTAAGATTTACTGAATTTGACAACGGAGCAATTATTTACGTGAATTACAACGACGAGGAAGCCAAGGTTAACAACATTTCCATCGATCCCCACAGCTTCATAAGAATAGGTTGAAACTTTATGAAAAAACCTGCAAACCGACATACCGATTTGCAGGTTTCAAGTTTTGTGTCTTTTGATTAGTATAAAAAGCTGTCGGTGATTTGCTCTGGTTCAGTCAAAGATACATCGGTATAGTTTTCTGAATCGGTATAATCCGACAACTCGGCACTGCAGGAAGGACATTTAACAGCGGTAAATCCCATGGTAATCACCCATTCTTACAAAATATAACTATGCAATGCAAAACAAAAACCTGCAAACCTTCAAAACGGTTTACAGGTTTATCTGGTGGACGATAACGGACTTGAACCGCTGACCCTTCGCACGTCAAGCACGGAACATTTGTTCGCAAAACCTTATATATCAACGTTTTCGGGGGTTATGTGACTTGTTTTTGACTTGCACTTTGATTTTTTTGCTGTAAAAACTCGTCATATTTAGATGTTTCCGATTTGGTATGATCCTCGGTTACGTGCGTATATATACCGAG
>JAZSPN010000051.1:0-15562 GCA_045537495.1 Acutalibacteraceae bacterium | reverse complement strand
ACGGCTCCCTCCAGTAAAGGGAGCTGGCAAACGTTTACGTTTGACTGAGGGATTGCTATAAAAATAAAATCAACTCTTTACCGACAATCCTCCCGTCAGCCTTCGGCTGCCACCCGACTTTACCGGGGAGGGCTTTTGGTTAGTGCAGACTTTAAGTGTTTATCCGAAAACAACCAAGCAACCCAAAAATAAAAACCCGGCTTCCTCCGAGAAGAAAGCCGGGAATTCCGATCAGTTTTTAAAGCTGTGGATGGGAGCGGGGATTCTTCCGCCGCGGGATACGAAGGCTTCGCAGGAAACGTCGCTCACCTTCATGATGGGAGCGTAGCCGAGAAGACCGCCGAAGTTCACGATTTCGCCGACACCCTTGCCGGCAACGGGAATGATTCTGACGGCGGTGGTTTTCTGATTTATCATGCCGATGGCGGCTTCGTCGGCGATGATTCCCGAAATGGTGGAAGCGGGAGTGTCACCGGGAATTGCAATCATGTCGAGTCCGACGGAGCATACACACGTCATGGCTTCGAGCTTTTCAATGGAGAGAACACCCTGCTCAACGGCATTGATCATGCCCTGATCCTCACTGACGGGAATGAAGGCGCCGCTGAGACCTCCGACGTAGGAGGACGCCATGACACCGCCCTTTTTGACCTGGTCGTTGAGGAGCGCGAGAGCGGCGGTGGTGCCGGGACCGCCGACGTTGTCGAGTCCGATTTCCATGAGAATTTCGGCGACGCTGTCACCGACGGCGGGAGTGGGAGCAAGCGAAAGGTCAACGATGCCGAAGGGGACGCCGAGCTGTTTTGCAGCTTCTCTTGCGACGAGCTGACCGACTCTCGTTACCTTGAAGGCGGTTTTCTTTATCGTTTCGCAGAGGACCTCGAAGCTCTGACCTCTGACTTTTTCAATGGCATTCTTTACGACACCGGGACCGCTGACACCGACGTTGATTATTGCATCGGCTTCGGAAACACCGTGGAAAGCGCCTGCCATGAAGGGGTTGTCGTCGGGAGCGTTACACAGAACGACGAGCTTGGCACAGCCGAGAGAATCGTTGTCGCGAGTTTCTTCGGCGGTCTGCTTTATGATTTCGCCCATGAGGCGGACACCGTCCATGTCGATACCCGTTTTTGTCGAGCCGATGTTGACGGAGCTGCAAACGTTTTCGGTGACGGCGAGAGCCTTCGGAATTGAAAGCATGAGATTTCTGTCGGCGGCGGTCATGCCCTTTGAGATAATTGCCGAATAACCGCCGATGAAGTTGATGCGAAGAGCCTTTGCGGCTCTGTCGAGAGTTTCGGCAATTGTGACGAAATCGTCGGGAGTCTTGCAGGCACATCCGCCGACAAGAGATATGGGGGTTACGGAAATACGTTTGTTGACGATGGGAATGCCGAACATCTTCTCTATGTTTTCACCGACACTGACGAGATCCTTGGCGGTGCTCATGAGCTTTCGGTATATGTTTTCGTTGAGCTTTTTAAGGTCGGAATCACAGCAATCGAGCAGACTGATACCCATGGTAATCGTTCTGACATCGAGATTTTCCTTGCTGATCATTTCATTTGTTTCGATGACTTCTCTTTGATCGATCATAGTGCTTCACCTCATCAGATGCGGTGCATCATTTCAAAAATTTCTTCACTCTGGCAGTGAACGATGACGCCTCGGGTTTCGCCGACATCGCGAAGCTCATCGGAAATGAAAGCTAACTGCTTGTCGCACGAAGAGAGATCGACGATCATCATCATGTTGAAGTAGCCGTCAACGATGGTCTGGGAAATATCGAGAATGTTGATGGAATTTTTTGCGAGATAGGTGCATATTGCGGCGATGATACCGACGGCGTCCTTGCCGACGACGGTGATGACTGCTTTTTTCATACTGTTTTTCCTTTCAAGCTTATTTGAGAGTAACTATTGTAACTCCGTCCTCACCCTCACCGTAAACACCGGGACGGCTCATTTTTACGAACGGACTTTTTTTGAGATACTGTCTGACGGCACTTTTCAAAGCGCCGGTGCCCTTGCCGTGAACGACGGTGAAATCGTTGACACCCGTGCGAAGGGAATAATCGATGAATCTGTCGAGCTCTATGAGGCAATCGTCGACCGTCATTCCGCGAAGATCGAGTCTTGTTTCGGCGGCGAGATTGAGTCGGCTTTCGACACCGGAGGGGGCGCTTCTGTACTTCGGCTTCGACGGCTCGGAAGGCTTTTCGTTGAGCCTTAATTCTTTAAGAGGAACACGCATTTTGGCACTGCCCGCCATGACCTCGACGTTGCCGTTTCTGTCGGGAAGCGACAGAACGTCGGCGCTTTTTCCGAGAGAGGCGATGATGACCTTGTCGCCGATTCGAAGAGGTCTCGGCAATTCGTACTCTTCGTTTTCGTCGTAAAGGCTTACGACGGGATCGGCGGCGGCATCAATGGCGTTGAGTCCCTTTTTGACCGTTGCCCTTGCACGTCTTGCAAGCTCGGAAGCGTCCTTCGCCTTGTCCTTTTCCTTGCGAAGCTTTTCGATTTCCGCCAAAAGTGCGTTGGCTTCACGTCTTGCCTGCTCCGTTATGCGAAGTGCCTGAGCCTTTGCGTTTTCGAGCTCCTTGTCGCGCATTTCCAGCATCTGTTCCTTGATGCGTTCCGCCTCACGTCGGGCATCGTCGGCATCCTTTGAGAGATTCTGAGCGTTTTCAATCTCTTTTTCCATGTTAAGACGGCTGAGCTCCAGCTGATCGACAACATCCTCGAAGCGGATGTTGCTGTCATCGACAAGCTCTCTTGCACGCTCCACGACGGATTTGTCGATGCCGAGCTTTTCGGATATCGCAAAAGCGTTGGAACGTCCGGGAACACCGATGAGAAGTCGGTACGTGGGACGCAGTGTTTTGACGTCGAACTCACAGCAGCCGTTTTCGACACCCGCTGTTGAGAGGGCATACGCTTTAAGCTCCGCGTAATGCGTGGTGGCGGCAATTTTCGCGCCTTTTTCGGCGAGCTTTTCGAGAATCGCCATGGCGAGAGCGGCGCCTTCGACGGGATCGGTACCGGCGCCGAGCTCATCGATGAGGATGAGGCTTTTTGAGTCGGCTCTTTCCACGATGTCGATGATGTTGGTCATGTGAGCGGAGAAGGTGGAAAGCGACTGCTCTATCGACTGTTCGTCGCCGATGTCGGCGAGGACCTCGTTGTAGACGGAAACGAGGCTTCGGTCGTTGACGGGAAGCATAAGACCGCACATCGCCATGAGCGAGAGAAGACCGAGAGTCTTTATGGAAACGGTTTTACCGCCCGTGTTGGGGCCCGTGATGACGAGGGTGGAAAAATCCTTGCCGAGCGAGATATCGACGGGAACGACTTTTCTCGGATCGATCATGGGATGACGTGCCGCGCGGAAAAGGGTGATGCCCTCGTCGTTGATTTCGGGAACGGAGGCCTTCATCGCATACGCAAGCTGAGCCTTGGCGAAAATGACGTTCAGCTCAACGGCGCACTCATAGCTTCCTATAATGCTGTCGGCGAAGCCTCCCGCGGTAACGGAAAGCTCAGCGAGAATTCTTTCGATTTCGTCGCGTTCGGCACTTTGAAGCACCTTGATTTCGTTGTTGGCGGAAACGACCGCCATGGGCTCTATGAAGACGGTGGCGCCGCTTGAAGAAGTGTCGTGAACGAGTCCCGGAATTTCACCGCGGTGTTCATTTTTGACGGGAACAACGTATCTTCCGTTTCGCATGGTGACGATGTTTTCCTGAAGATATTTTGAATAGGTCTGTGAACGGGTCATTTTTTCGAGCTGTTCACGTATTTTCGATTCCTGGACTCTGATTTTACGGCGTATGGAATAAAGCTCGGGTGATGCCGAGTCCGACATTTCCTCGTCGGAGAGAATGGCGGAGGTTATGGCGTCCTCGAGAAACTTGTTGACGGTGAGTGAATTGAAAAGCACATCGAGAACCGTATCGACGCCGGAATTTGAATCTCTCCACTGGGAAAGACCGCGGACGGTGCGCAGGACCGATGCGATATCGAGAAGCTCCTTCATGGTGAGGGTGCTTCCGGCATCGGCACGTCGAAGAGCGTTGCTGATGTTTTTGAGTCCGCCGAAGGAGGGGCCTCCGAAGCGGGCAAGAAGCATATGGGCATCCCTCGTCTGATTCATGAGAGCACGCGCCAGAGAAACGTCGGTTTCGGGAGTTATGGAAAGAGCGGTGTTTTTCGCATCCTCACAAGCGGTGTATTCGGCAAGTCTTTCGAGAATCTTGTCGAGTTCGAGAGCTTTTAAATGTCTGTTCAATTGAATCCCTCCTTTAAGCTTTTATAAAAGGAAAGTGTTTTGAATTTTTTGTCGATGTGACGGGCGATATAATCCTCCGTTACGGCGGAGAGATGACGAAGAGAGTCATCGGGCAGTGAAAAAGAGAAGATTTTCTTCGGATCGGTAAGGCATATATGGCGCATGGCGGTAAGAATGCCCCGGCTTATCGGAATTCCCGATGAAGAGCAGTCGGGGCAGGAAAGTCTGCCGTTTCCCGAATCGAAAAACATGGTGTCGTCGGAGTATTTTCCGCACGAATCGCAAGCCAGAAGATTCGGCATGTAGCCCGAAATGCTCATGAGCCGAAGCTCCGTGACGGCTTTAAGAAAGTGCTGAGGACGTCTGCCGTTTGAGAGAAGATACAGAGAATTGAGCATAACGGAAAGATGCTCTTCGGCAGGTGCCTCCTCGGGTGCAAGACAGGCGACAAGCTCACAGAAATACTGAGCGAGCGAAATGAATTCGAGATTTTCGAAAAGCTTGTAAAAAACCTCGACGGGAACGGCTTCGTCAATTATGTAGGCATCCCTGCCGCGGTAGATTGAAAAGTTCGAATAGGCGAAAATCTGGGTGCCGCTCTGATTTTTGTTTTTAACGGACTTAGCGCCTCTGACGAAGGCACGGATAATCCCGTAATCCCGAGTCAGAAGCGTAACGATACGGTCACTCTCTCCCGAGGTTTTTTCCTTTACCACCAGTCCGTCGGTGTTCAGATGCATGCTGTTCCTCCGAAGGCGCCTCTTCCTTTGCGGTTTCAAAAGACAAGGTTTGCCTGTATTGAAGATAGTCGGAAATCTTTCCGCTTTTTAAAAATTCGTTCCAGTAAAAATTGCTGTCCGTAAAAAACACCTCCGCACCAATAATTTTTGCCGTTTGCGGAGTGTTATTTGAGGAAAATTCAGTAAATCAATAAAAGAAATAAAAGTCAGTGAAAACCCACTTGTTGTTTATGTATTCGTAATGATAGGAGTAATCCTCCCGTCCTACAACCTTGCGGTAGTTGTCGATACCCGCATTTTCGTCGAAATCGATTATTTCAACGCTCACCCGATAAAGCACCGATGTGTTCGAGATATATTCGACGTCCGCCGTATACTCCCCCTTGCCGATGTCACTGCCCCTTGCGAAATCTCTGCCGTAAAGCTCACCGCCGATGTCGATGTAGGGCGGAGTGTCGCTGTCTTCCGAAAGAAGCTTTTCGCCCGTTTCAACGGAGAAAAGACTGTAAACGAGAGTACGAAGCTCCGAAAAGGAGGCACATTCGTTGCTGATAACCTTGTGATAAACGGCGCCGTTGACTGTTTCGGATTTTGAAAAATCCATCGGCATGGAGCACAGCTCAAACCAACCGTAGACCTCGAGGGCTTTTTCGAAAGCGTTGTGAACGCTGTCCTCACCGAGGATGTAGCGGATCGTGGTTTCTTTGTCGGTAGTGTCCTCTTCACCGCCGAAGTTGACGGGGGAGGGGCTGCAGGAAGTCAGAACAAGACTTAAAAGCACGACGGCAAAAAGAAGCTTTCTCATATATTGCCTCCCTGATCGAGTCCGAAATTGCGGATAAGACCTTCGCGGTTACGCCAGTCTTCCTTGACCTTAACCCAGCATTTGAGGTTGACCTTGCAGCAAAGGAAGCGTTCCATATCCTCACGTGCTCTCGTGGAGATGCGTTTGAGCATATCACCTTTTTTGCCGATGATGATGCCCTTGTGGCTTTCCTTTTCACAGTAAACGGTAGCTTCGATGTCGATGAGATCGTCCCTGCCGTCACGTTCACGCATCTTTTCGATGCCGACGGCGGTGCCGTGGGGAATTTCCTTGTCGAGAAGACGAAGCATCTTTTCGCGGATGATTTCCGCCATGAGAACACGTTCGGGCTGATCCGTTAAAGTATCGTCGGGGAAGAAATGCACCGACGGCTCAGCGAGAGCTTCAAGCTCCGAGAGAAGAGCGGGGAAATTATCGCCGTTACGTGCCGATACGGGAACAACCGCAGTAAAATCGAAAAGCGACGATACCTCGAGAATGCGCTGCATGAGATTTTCCTTTTCGGACACGGTGTCCACCTTGTTTATTGCGAGGATAACGGGAATGCGCTCCGTTTTGAAGCGTTCGATGAGCTCAAGCTCCTTCTCACGAAGCTCCCCCGTCGGCTCAACGACGAAAAGACACGCATCGACGTCGGCGATGCTGTCGGTCACCGCCTTAACCATGTTTTCGCCGAGCTTCGTCTTCGGACGGTGAAAACCGGGGGTATCGGTGAAAACGAGCTGAGTGTCACCGTTTGTGAGGATACCCGTTATTCTGGTACGCGTCGTCTGGGGCTTTTCGGAAACGATGGCGATTTTCTGACCTAAGAGTCTGTTGAGTATTGAAGATTTGCCGACGTTGGGACAGCCGACAATGGCGATAAAAGCGGTTTTAGTCATAAATTAATCCTTTCGGCTAAGCTTTTTGAAGGGCATGAATACAAACAGAGAGGAAACGGCGAGCGACAGTACGAGCACGAAAATCATGACGGGATTCTCCCTGTAATAGCTGAAAAGCAGTGAGAAGGCGTCGGGCTGCCACAAAACGGAAATGCCGACGGCGACCGAGAAAATTGCAGTGACGAGAACGGCACCGGCGGCGGCATCCTTTGCGTTTCTTACGTTTATGTTTTTGTTTTTTTCGACGAGATCGGCTATGTGTTCAATGGCGGTGTTGACAAGCTCCGCCGACATGACGACTGCACACATCAGGAAAAGAAGAGCATATTCCGTTCGTGACACGGTGAAGAAGTCGTATACGAAGAGATAGCAGAACATATATGTTGCGACGGTGACGTGAATCCTCATGTTTCGTTCGCCGAGGACGGTACGTATGATTCCGCAGAAGGCGTAGCCGAAGCTTTTTAACAGTGATTTCATGGCAAAGAACCTCAGACTTCGTCGTCCATGTAGTAGCTGCCGTTGCGTTTAAGACCGAGCTGAGTGAGAACGGCTTCCTCTTTTTCCCTCATGCGGACCATTTCAAGACCTCCGCTCTCGTGGTCGTAGCCGAGCAGGTGAAGCATGGAGTGAACGGTTAAAAAGCCGATTTCTCTTTGCAGAGAATGACCGTAGAGCTCCGCCTGATCGACGGCGTGACGCATGGAGATGACGATATCACCGAGCATCTGGGCGCCCGTGTCGTTGTTGATGTCGTAAACACCGTCTATTCCGAGGGGGAACGAAAGAACGTCGGTGCTTCTGTCAATGTTGCGGTACCGGCGGTTAAGCTCACGGATCTGCTCATCGTCAACGAAGGTGACGCTGATTTCGGCACCGCCCGAGAAGTTTTCGCCGACAAGAACGGCATTACAGCAACGGCGGACAAGCATACGCACACCGGTAGGAATTTTGATTTCCTTCTGTTCGTTTGAAATGATGACTTTTACACTTTTCATTTTCTCTTTTTCTCCTCCTCGTGTTTTTCGTACGCCTTGATAATATCCTGAACAAGCTTGTGCCTGACGACATCCTTTTCGCTGAATCTGACTGTTTTTATATCTTCGACATTTTTGAGAATACGCATGGCTTCGACGAGTCCCGATTTTTTGCCGTCGGGAAGATCGACCTGGGTGATGTCGCCCGTGACGACCATTTTCGAGTTGAAGCCGAGTCGTGTCAGGAACATTTTCATCTGTTCGGCAGTGGTGTTCTGGGCTTCGTCGAGAATGATGAAGCTGTCGTCGAGCGTTCTGCCTCTCATGTAGGCGAGAGGGGCTACCTCGATGCTGCCTTTTTCCTGATGCTTCTGAAAGGTTTCCGCACCGAACATATCGAACAGCGCATCGTAAAGAGGGCGAAGATACGGATCGACCTTCTGTTGAAGATCACCGGGAAGAAAGCCCAGCTTTTCGCCTGCCTCCACGGCGGGACGTGTAAGGATGATGCGGTTGATCTCCTTGGCTCTGAAGGCGGCAACCGCCATGGCGACGGCAAGATACGTTTTTCCCGTACCCGCGGGACCGACGCCGAGAGTCACCGTGTTTTCGCGGATCGCCTCGATGTAGTTTTTCTGACCGAGAGTCTTTGGCTTTACGGGCTTACCCTTTGCGGAAATGCAGATACAGCCCGACATCATCGAGGAAAGCTTGTCTTCGGCGCCGTCGTGAACGAGCGACATGACGTAGCGGACATTCTGACTGCTCAGCTCTTCCCCCTTGTTCATGAGGGTGAGAAGTCCGTTTACGGCACGGATGCCCTTCGAAACGTTTTCGGGCTCACCGATAACTTTAAGCTCCGAGCCGCGGCTTATGATTTCGACGGAAAACTCTTTTTCGATCTGACGGACGTTTTCGTCGAAGCTTCCGAAAAGCTCAACGGCCTGTTCCATTCTGTCTATGCTGATAATCTGTTCGAACATATATGCACTCTCTCTCAAGAAAACTCTTATAATAATATATTATAACATATTATTATTATAAAATCACGGGGAAAGTGCAAATTTTATTGACAAACTTCAACAAAATTTTAAAGCTGATGTTATGCAACTTGTACATACGAATTATTTTGCTTTTCACGGAAAAAGGTGGTATAATATAGATTGAGGAGTTATAATTTCCTAAGAGGTGGGGTTAAAATGGGATTTGACACCGTAAAAGAGCGCAGAGAGCTTGAAAAAGAGATCGAAAAAGAGCACAAGGCCATGAGAAAGCGTGAATCTCACGACAGATGGCTGACGGGCGAGCTTTTTCCGTCACTGTACAAAAAGAATTCACGTTCTCCGATAGATGAAAAGCTTGTCCTCTTTGCTTCGTCAAAGACGGATGTGCTTCCCGATTCGATGAAGTCGCTGTACGACACGCTTCTCAGAAAAGGCTACAAATGCGAATTTTTCGGAAGAACGGCACCGTTCAGGACAAAGTCGGAGGAAAAGGCGTACTACAAGAAGCTTTTCGCCGTGTTCGGAGTATGCAGATGTCTGTTTATCGACGACGTGTTTGATCCCGTTTACAGTATATCCCCCCGTGACGGACAGAGGATAGTACAGCTGTGGCACACCCCCTCTTTTCTTCGCAAAACGGGATATGCGGTCGGCAAAAGAGGTCTTGCGGGCGAAATCACCGACAGACATCTTCTTCACACCAACTATACGGATATTGTCGCATCGTCGCCCGGCTGCAAGGATGTAATCGCTTCGGTGTTCAACACGGACAAGAGCAAAATCCACGCATGGGGATGCGCAAAGACGGATGTGTATTTCGACAGAAAATTTGTCGAAGGAGCAAGGGAGGAGCTTATAAAAGCCGTTCCGAATCTTCCGAGCAGAATAGGCAAAAGGAAAATCGTTCTTTATGCGCCGACGTACAGAGGGGCAGACAAAAACAGCGCATATGCGCTCAGAACGCTTGATCTGCTTCTGCTCAAAAGATATCTCGGAGATGAGTATGTTTTCCTTATCAAGATGCACCCGTTCCTCAAAAAGGAATCGTATTGCACCGACGAGGAGAAGGATCTCATTTCGGATTTTGCGTTCGACGTACCGAATACGGTGAAGGCGGAAACGGCACTTTGCGGTGCGGATGTGCTTGTAACCGACTATTCGACGCTGATATTCGATTATTCGCTTCTTAACCGTCCGATGATCTTCTATGCGTTCGACTTCAAGCGTTACACGAGGCATAAACCGCTTTTCTACGACTACGAGAAGTTCGTTCCCGGCCCCATCGTGTACGATTCGGGCGAGCTTGCCGAGGCGATACTGTCGCAGGCGGAAGGCTTCAACGAAGAAAAGGTGAAACACTTCAGGGAGAAGTTCATGGGCGGATGCGACGGACGCTCAACGGACAGAATTATTCATTACGCGGTAAAAAAACAGTCGGTACAGGAGTAGGTTATGGTATTTGCAGCTATATTTGCAGGCGGTTCGGGAAGCAGGATGGGCAGCACGGATCTGCCGAAGCAGTATCTCATGCTTGGCGACAAGCCGGTTATCGTTCATACGGCGGAAAAATTTCTTCTCTGTGAAGAGTTTTGTGAAATTTTCATACTCTGCCCCGAGGAGAGAGTGGAGTATACAAAGGAGCTTATCGGAAAATATCTCGGAGAATGCGGTATCGGGGTGATTCCAGGAGGCAAAACGAGAAACGACACGCTTCTTCGCGCGATAGACTACATAACGGAAAAATACGAAACGGACGAGGAAACCGTTATCGTGACTCACGATGCGGTAAGACCTTTCGTCACGAAAAAAATGATAGAAAAGAACATCGAGGCGGCAAGGGAATACGGTGCGTGCGACACGGTGGTGCCTGCAACGGATACGATAGTCAGAAGCGCCGACGGTGTCTTTATCAGCGACATACCGCTTCGTTCCGAGCTTTATCAGGGGCAGACACCGCAGAGCTTCCGTCTTCTCGAGCTTAAAAGGACGGTGGAAAGCCTGACCGCGGAGGAAACGGAAATTCTCACGGATGCGTGCAAAATATACACGGTGAAGGGCAAAGAGGTAATGCTTGTCGAGGGTGCCGTAACGAATATGAAGATCACGTACAGGGACGATCTCATACTTGCGAAGGCGATACTTGACGGATGTGATTTTACATCTTGACTTAAAGGCACTTTGTAAATATAATTAAGAGTGCATATAAATTTATAAGGATGAAAGCATATGGCTAACACAAATAAAAAGAATAAGAATAAGCCCGGATTTTTTTCGGTGATAATAACGCTTGTCTTCATAGCGGCAAGCATCTTCGGTGCGTACAAGGTGCTGACGTACGTTGAGTCCGATCCCATGCCGTACGAGGAAACGCAGTCAACCGAGCAGGGGACAAAGGCGGACACCGACGTGAAGAAGCCTTCGGCGAACGGCGGGAATAAGGCCGTCATCGAGGAAATCGGAAAGCAGAAGCCCGACATACCCGCGGAGATTCTTTCGTACGGTGCCGAGAATTTCACGAATGAAGCTCTCACGGCGGTCCTCGATGCGATTAAGGACGGAACATATACCGACGAAACGTGGTATTCGGCAACGGGATTTTCCGTTCATGCCATAAAGGATTTTGCTGTCGGAGCCGTTAAGAAGGGCGAGGTCCGTGATATGGGCTCAAACGGCACGGACAGCTTCAGTCTTGCGTTCGCAGGTGACGTGTGCTTCGACGAGAGCATACCGAATATGCAGAAATATGCCGAAACATCGGAGCTTTCCGACTGTATTTCGCAGGATCTTCTCACGGTGATGAACGAGGCGGATATCATGTTCGTCAACAACGAATTTACGTTTACCGAGGAAACCGAGGCTCAGAACAAAAAGTATAATTTCAAATCCCCGGCAAAGAACGTCGGACTTTATGAGAAAATGGGTGTGGATGCGGTTTCGCTTGCAAACAACCATTCGTTTGACTTCGGAGAAAAGTCTTTTACCGATACGGTGAAGACACTCACGGAAGCGGGAATTTCATATACGGGTGCCGGAATGAATTCCGAAGAGGCGAAAAAGCCCGCATACTTCATTGTTAACGGCAGAAAAATTGCCTACATCGCGGTATGCGACACCGTTTATGCAAAATCAACCGCCGCAACGGCATCTTCGTCGGGAGTCTTTTCTTTGAGAGATATGGACACCGTGCTCAGCGTAATAGGCGAAGCGGATGCGAACAGCGATTACGTGGTCGTTTATACCCACTGGGGACACGAAAACAGCAACTGGTTCTCGTCGGATCCCGCCGTCAGTGATCAGTCGGGCTGGGGCAGAAAGATGGTTGATGCAGGCGCCGATGCCGTCATCGGATCACATCCCCACGTGCTTCAGGGCATGGAGTATCACGACGGCAAAATCATAGCATACAGCCTCGGAAACTTCTGGTTCAACGGCAAGACGATGGACACGGGACTTCTGAGAATCAATATTTCCAACGACGGCGAGATGACTTGCGTATTCGAGCCGTGCGTACAGACGGAAGGTACGGTGTCGCTTGTCACCGACGAAGCGAAGAAGGCGGAGCTTTTCACCTTCCTTGAAACACACAGCGGCGGCTTCGTAAGCATCGACAGCGACGGAGTCATAAAGGCGGTCAGGGACACAAAAGGAATGTAAACGGTTAACGGCAGGGAAACCCCCTGCCGTTTTTTGGAGAGAAGCGCATTTGCGCCGTGCTTCGGCACTTTCTTCTGAATTTGCTTGCCGACTTTTGGCATAAATACCGAAAGTCAGCAGTTACCGTTACCGCCTCCCCGGTGTAAGGGGAGGCGTCAAAACGAAGTTTTGACGGAGGGTTGACGGTGAAAGTTGGTTTATATTTGCAGCAATCCCTCAGTCAAAAATCAAGCGATTTCGCCCTCTCAGAGCCCGAGAAAGAACGGCGGGGCAATAAAATTACCGATAACAAACGGAGAAAGAAATGGGAATAATCAAACGAATTGTCAGCACGGAGCTTGAAACGAGAATAATCACGCTTTACTCTGACAGGATAACGGAAAAAATCAGATTCGCACTGATATCCGATCTTCACTCGTCGGCGTACGGCGAGGGACAGTCGGAGCTGATAAAAGCGGTAAGGGAGCATGAAGCCGACGCCGTTTTGTATGCGGGAGATATATTTGACAGCCGTGAGGACGACGGGAGGACGAAGGAGCTTCTTGAAGGGTTGTCCGACATACAGAGTTTTTTCGTCACGGGGAATCACGAGATGAAGCACACCGATGCCGAGGCAAACAGAGAAACGGTGCGTTCATACGGAATAACGGTTTTGCAGGGCGAAGAAAAAACTGCCGTAATCCGCGGACAGAAAATTGCGTTTTGCGGAGTTGACGACAGCTATGACAGCGAAGAAGAATTTCAAAATCAGATTGAGAGAATAAAAGATGCAAAGGAAAGCTGTTACAGAGTATTTCTTATGCACAACCCCGAGAGGACGTCGGTGCACGGCTATGTGACGGCCGATCTCACCGTATCGGGGCACGTTCACGGCGGACAGTGGAGATTGCCGTTTGTGAACCGAGGTCTTGTGTCGCCGAAAAAGACGCTTTTCCCGAAATACAGCTCGGGGCATTACAGAATCGGAGCGGGTGACCTCGTGGTCAGCAGAGGGCTGTCGAAGACGTCGACGAGGATACCGAGGATTTTCAACAGGCCCGAGATAGTTTTCATCGACTTGAGGCCGTCACATGAGAATGTATAAAAGCGCAAACAGAAGCGTCTTGTCGGCTTTTTCCGCCATGAGGAGCAATAAAAGAGGCAGAATAACCATGGCGTCGCGGTTGTCGGGAAGAGGCGGACGACTGTTGAAAAAGGCGTTTCTCTCGTGTTCGGAGCGGTAATTCAAAGAGTGATCGTTGCGTTGTGACATATTTTTCTCCTACAAGTTAAAAAGTCCGCTTTGAGCTATCAGCGGAAGGATATCCATGAGCCGAAGGAACTGCATGGCTTCGTCGGCTTTTTTCTGACGGGGAGCGCTGAGGTACGGCTTTAAAGCAGAGATGAGCTCACCTCTGCCGTCGCCCTGTTTATTCATCACGGACATAATGTTCGACAGCTTCGCGAGCATATCGGGACTTATGCCGAAATCACCGTTGCTTTCGGATTTTGCGTTGTCCTGATCAAATTCTGAAAAAAGCTTCGTTGCAGTTTCTTTGAGAGAAGAAAGCTCATCATCACTCAGACTGCCGAGCAAATCGGAAATGTTATCCGCTATGTTGTCCATACCGCACCCCGCTACGGATTATTTTTGTTTTTTGAGCCTTTGCATTATCTCACGTGCCTTGTCGGAATTCATAAGATCCTTCACGGCATCGGCATCCGAAAGAATTTTCCGAAGCTGTTCGGTCTGTGAAGAATTCATGTTTTTTACGGCGAATTCGGTCAGATGCTTTTTTTGTTCCGCTTCGCTGAGTCCTTTGCTTTTCATGAGCTCCGTCATTTTAAGAAGCTGTTCGGGTGAAAGATTACCGTTCATGGAAGTTCCTCCTTAGTATTATGTTTTTTCGGAAGTGATTATGAATGAAAATACTTGTTGTGTCGGATTCGCACGGAGATGTACGCCGACTGAAAAACGCGATCGAGCTTCATCCCGACATATCCGTGATGATACATCTCGGTGACGGTGAACGTGATTTCGACAAGGTGAAGCATCTCCTGAACGTTCCGTATGTTGCGGTGTGCGGAAATTGCGATGTGTATTCTCAACTTCCCGAGCGTGAGATAGTATCGGCGGGGGGCAAGAGGATTTACTGTACTCACGGCTTTCGTGAAAAAGTCAAGTACGGTGATGCACAGCTCAGAGAAACGGCAAGAAAAATAAATGCCGACATTGCATTATACGGTCATACGCACGTTCGTGTGAATGAATACGACGACGGACTGTACGTTTTCAATCCGGGATCCCTTCGTGACGGCAACGCGGGAATCATAGAAATTGTTCCCGCGGGAATAATGTGTACTCACATAAAAGTGTAATAAATAATCGGGCACCGACATAGTATTGAGAGAAAGAAATGCTAAGGCGGTGCTTCAATGTTTGTATTTACGGTAAGATCCTCAAAGATAAAGACGGTGTTGCTCATTGTTCTGACGGCAATTGCGGTGGGCTCTCTTTTGTGGTTTACGTTCAACGACAGACCTGTCGCGCAGGACGGTGCAATAAGCCTGAAGGCGGAGAACGAAGAGCAGCGGCTTGCGTTTATATCTCAGTTCGGCTGGGATGTCGAGAAGGACCCCGTCGAGGTGTCGGAGATAATAGTGCCGACGGAGTTCGACGAGGTCTACGAGAAATACAACGAGATACAGAAGGCGCAGAATCTCGACATGAGCCTTTATGCCGGCAAGAGGGTAAAGCGCTGGACGTATGCCGTAAACAATTATCCCGGCTACGAGGCGAGAAAGAACGTGATTCAGCTGAGCCTTCTCGTTTATGAAGGAACGGTTGTCGGCGGAGATGTGTGCTCCATCGAGCTGGGCGGATTCATGCACGGCTTCGACCGTCCCGCCGAAGCGGAAAGCAGTACAAATTGAAAATAATCCGATACAGCGAAAACAAAAACGACACCTGCAAAGCAAGTGTCGTACAGACTGCTGACAAAGTATATTGTAAAAAACACAATAGTCAAAATAGACAAATCAGCTTAAAGCTACAGCCTCCCCTGTGTAAGGGGAGGTGGGTCGGTGAAACCGACTCGGAGGGGTTGTCGTCGTATTTCATACAATCCCTCAGTCAAAAATCAAAGATTTTTGCCAGCTCCCTTTACACAAGGGAGCCTTTTTGTGCAAAATGCTCAAACCTGTTTTTTGG
>JAZSPN010000122.1:0-39049 GCA_045537495.1 Acutalibacteraceae bacterium | reverse complement strand
TGTGCAAGAGTATGTCCCGTCGGTGCTATCTCCGGTGCTGTCAAACAGCCTCACACCATCGACACAACAAAATGTATCAAGTGCGGAGCTTGTATGGAAAAATGTAAGTTCGGCGCTATTGTTAAGGAATAAGGGGGAGCGAAACCATGGAAAATATCAATGTAAAAGTCAACGGCATTGCTGTATCAGTTCCCAAGGGCTCAACTGCGCTTGAGGCTGCACGTGCGGCAGGTGTCAGAATCCCGACTCTTTGCTTCCTCAAGGATATCAACGAGATCGGTGCTTGCCGTATCTGTGTTGTTGAGGCAAGCAAGTCGAGAGGTCTTGTAGCTGCTTGTGTTTATCCCGTAAATGACGGTGAAGAAATCGTCACAAACAGCCCTCGTCTTATCGAATCAAGAAAGATCACTCTTGAACTCATTCTTTCCAATCACAAAAAAGAGTGTCTTACATGTGTACGTTCAGGTAACTGTGAGCTCCAGACTCTCTGTCAGGAATACGGCATTGATACCGATAATCGCTATGCAGGTATCATGAACAAGTACGATATCGACAGATCTGCTTCTCATATGTACCGCGATAATGAAAAATGTATTCTTTGCCGCCGTTGTTCCGCAACATGCGACAAGATCCAGTCCGTTTTCGTAATCGGTGCAAACGACAGAGGCTTCGATACTCACATTGCATCTCCCTTCGAGCTTCCGCTCGGCGAAGTATCATGTGTTTCCTGTGGTCAGTGTATCACCTCTTGTCCCACGGGTGCTCTTTCGGAGCGTGACGATACTCAGAAGGTTTACGATGCTATTGCCGACGAGAAGAAGCACGTTGTTGTTCAGACGGCTCCCGCAGTCCGTGTAGGTCTTGCAGAAGAGTTCGGCTACGACATCGGCACTATCGTTACGGGCAAGATGGTTTCTGCTATCCGCAGACTCGGTGTTGACAAGGTTTTCGATACCAACTTCACTGCCGACCTTACCATCATGGAAGAAGCTACCGAGTTCCTCGGCAGATATACCAAGAAGGAAAATCTTCCTCTCATCACTTCCTGCTCACCCGGCTGGATCAAGTATGCCGAGTTCTACTATCCCGAGCTTATTCCCAACATCTCTTCCTGCAAATCTCCGCAGGGTATGTTCGGATCCGTCGCAAAGACGTACTATGCAGAAAAGATGGGTATCAACCCGGAGGATATCTTTGTTGTCAGCGTAATGCCCTGTACTGCAAAGAAATTCGAAGCAGAAAGACTCGATCACACAGCGGTTGAAGGTCTTCCCGATATCGATGCCGTCATCACGGTAAGAGAGCTTGCAAGAATGATCCGCAAGAACGGCATCATGTTCAACGATCTTCCCGACGACACGTTCGACGCTCCCTTCGGACTCGGCTCAGGCGCCGGCACAATCTTCGGTGCAACCGGCGGCGTTATGGAAGCTGCTCTCAGAACAGCCACCAAGGTTCTCACCGGTGAAGAAGCCGAAGAGCTTTCCTTCGTCGATGTCAGAGGTACAAAGGGCATCAAGGAAGCCGAATACACACTTGCAGGCAATACCATAAGAGTTGCCGTTGTTTCAGGTCTTGCAAATACAAAGGCACTTCTCGACATGGTAAAATCGGGCGAAAAGACATATGATTTCATCGAGATCATGGCTTGTCCCGGCGGTTGCGTAAACGGTGGCGGTCAGCCCATCCTTACGGCAGACGTGCTCAACACTGTTGATGTCAAGGCTAAGAGAGCTCAGGGACTTTACAACGACGACAAGAATCTTCCTCTTCGTCAGTCGCACGAAAATCCCGACGTCAAGAGAATTTACGAAGAGTACTTCGGCGAGCCCAACAGCCATAAGGCTCACGAAATCCTTCATACAAAGTATACTGCACGCAAAAAGTATTAATCGGTATTTATTCGGGAGTTGTCTTTTTAAGGCAGCTCCCTTTCAGGTGGAGCTATGCGATATAATTACAAAACGGAAAATACCTGCTCACGGTTTATAAGCTTCGATATCAACGGAAACGTTATAACGGGTATCGAATTCTTCGGCGGGTGCAACGGAAATCTTAAAGCCATTTCGAAGCTTTTGGAGGGCGCAACGGTTGAAGAGATCGAAAGCAAGCTTCTCGGAAACGATTGCGGAGGTCGGGGGACCTCTTGTGCAGACCAGCTTGCAAAGGCGGTACGCAAGGCTTTTGATGAAATTAATTCCTGATGTGAATTTTGTCGGTGACAGACGTGAAAGCGTTTGTTGCCGTTTTTTTGTATAATTTAAAATTGCTATTGACATTATTTTTTGTGACATTATAATAAATTGTAGGTATGCGTCTTCAAGGGGGAGATTACATGATTTACAAAGGCAAATTTACAAAGGAGATATCTTTTCCTCTCGGCGGTATCGGCAGCGGAAGCATAGGGCTTGCGGGTAACGGCGCTTTAAGGGATTTTGAGATATTCAACAGACCTTCGAAAGGAAGCTTCAACGGCTTTACAAATTTTGCTGTCAAGGCGGTTACGAAGGGCGATGTCTTTGCAAAGATTCTGAACGGCGATATGCTTGACAGCTTTTCGGGAATTTACGGCAGACTCTACGGATCCGGTGCAGAGCAAAGTACGATGTGCGGTTTCCCCCATTTTGAGAATCACGAGTTTAACGGCGAATTTCCGATAGCGGAAATCACGTTTTCCGACAGGAATTTCCCGGGAAAAGTCATGCTTCGTGCATTCAATCCGTTTATTCCCCTTGACGAGGACAATTCGAGTATACCGGGCGCTTTTTTTGAGATTATTTACCATAATACGACGGATGAAGAAATCGAATTCCACACGGCTTTTTCTGTCTGCAATCCGTATACCGACTCCGAAAACGTACTGAAAGACCTCGGTGATTTCAAGGCGATTTCGCTTGTCAACAAGGGTGTCGGCAAGGACAGCACGGAATATGGTGATCTGACATTTGCGACCGACAGTGAGAACTGCTACTCCCAGTGCTACTGGTACAGAGGTACTTGGAATGATGACAAGGTAACGTTTTGGAATAATTTTAACAGCCGCGAAAAAATGCCGGAACGTATTTACAGTACCGAAAAAATAAATAAAAACAACAAAGACCATGCGACACTGGGGAGATTTTCCAAGGTTTCTCCGGGCGAAGAGGTTTCGTTCCGATTTGTGCTGACGTGGAATGTTCCGAATAATTATAATTACTGGGACAGCGATGCCGATGCGGAAAGTAAGCTCAATCGCTGGAAGAATTACTATGCGGTGCTTTTTGAAGATTCGGCGGCATCGGCGGAGTATTCACTCAGAAACTGGGATATGCTGTACGGAAAAACCGACAAATTCCGCAAGGCACTGTATTCTTCGACGATTGACAGTACAGCGCTTGATGCGGCGGCATCGTCGCTGTCTGTTCTCAAAACCGCAACCGTTCTAAGGCTTCAGGACGGATCTTTTTACGGATGGGAAGGACTCAACCAGAATACAGGCTCATGCGAAGGCACGTGTCAGCACGTATGGAACTATGCGTACGCACTGTGTTTTTTGTTTCCGAGGCTCGAGAGATCGCTTCGTCAAAACGAGTTTGACTACGAAGTTCTGGCGTCGGGACACAGCTATTTCCGTATGAAGCTTCCTCTCGACAGAAATCCGAAGGGCTGGGTAGCCTGCCTTGACGGTCAGACGGGAATGGTAATCAAGAGCTTCCGTGAATGGAAGATTTCGGGTGATGACTCCTTCCTTAAAAAGAACTGGGACAAGATAAAGCTTGTTCTCGATTATGCCGTAAGTTCAGAGAATCCTCATAAATGGGATGCAAATGCAGACGGTGTTCTTGAAGGCAGACAGCATCATACACTCGACATGGAGCTTTTCGGCCCGTCGGCATGGCTTCAGGGAATGTATCTTGCAGCGCTTAAATGCGCTTCACAGATGGCGGAGTACCTGGGCGAAGAGGATACAAAGGAAAAATATCTCACTCTCTTTGAAAAGGGCAGAAAGTGGACAGCGGAAAATCTTTTCAACGGCAGGTATTTTATACAGAAAATTGATCTTTCCGACAAGTCGGTGCTTGACCGTTTCGATGCTTCCGATTACTGGAACGAAGAAACGGGTGAAATCAAGTATCAGATAGGCGAAGGGTGCTCGATAGATCAGCTTCTCGGACAGTGGCATGCCGATCTTTTGTCGATAGGTGACATTTTCGACAAGGAGCTTGCCGACACGGCACTTGACAGTATTTTTGATATAAACTTTGTCGGGTGTATGCGTAACTTTGCAAATCCGTGGAGAGTTTTTGCGCTCAACGAAGAGTCGGGCACCGTTATCTGCGGATACCCCGATGATGTCAGAAAACCGAAAATTCCCGTGCCCTACTGTGAAGAGGTCATGACGGGCTTCGAATATGCGTATGCGGGTGAGCTTATATTCAAGGGCAAGACGGAGAAGGGACTTCGTGTCATAAAGGCGGTGCGCGACCGCTACGACGGAGAAAAACGCAATCCCTACAACGAAATTGAGTGCGGCTGCAACTATGCGAGAGTAATGGCGGCATTTGCGTTGCTTCCCGCATTCAGCGGTTTCAGCTTCCACCTGCCGAAGGGCTATATAGGCTTCGATCCCGTTACCGACGGTGACTTCAGATGCGTATTCAGCCTCGGCACCGGTTGGGGAGTGTACGAAAAAACCGAAAATGAACAGACGGTACGGATGTACGACGGAAGTGTTACACTGACGGACTTCGGTGTAGCATCGAAGAAGCTGCCGGAAAGGCTGTTTATTGACGGCAAGGAAACCGAATTTACGTTTAATGACGGTGTATTGAGCTTCAATAAGACCGAAATTATAAATGAACTGACGGTAAAATTCTTTTAGGAAAGGTGAAAAGCATGGATCATATTTTAAGTGCAAAATGGATTTGTTATCCGAGAAATCAGGGAGCCGCAGTATGCGAGTTCAGAAAGTTTTTGAAGGTTGACAAGAAGATAGTCAGCGCAACGTTGCAGGCATCTGCTCAGGGCGTTTACATCGCCTACATCAACAAAAAGCGTGTCGGAAACGATATCCTGACACCGGGTTGGACAGATTTCCGTTTCAGAGTCCAGTATCAGACATACGACGTCACCGACATGATCGAAGAGAACAACGAAATCACCATAGAGCTTGCTCAGGGCTGGAGAATGCACAAAACCAAAGGCTGGTTTGAGCGTCCCATGAAGGGCACGAATACGGCGGTTATTGCATCTGTTTGCCTGGTTTACGAAGACGGAACGGAGGATGTTATAATCACCGACGGAACATGGGAAACCTGCCTTTCGGCTACGAGATATTCCGATATCTACAACGGCGAAACCTTTGATGCCGACTTCAACGACGATAATTATCTTCCTGCAAAAATCGTAACCTGTGCTTACAGCACCGAAGCGGAGGAGGAAAAGATAGTCAAGGGTATCGAGTATCCGACGGATATCCTTTGCAGACATGAAGGCGAGTTCGTCAGGGAAAAAGAGCGCTTTTCGCCTCTTTCCGTGTTTACAACGCCCAACGGAGAAACTGTTATCGACTTCGGACAGAATCTTTCGGGTTACGTTGAATTCAGCATTAAGGGTGAAAAAGGTCACAAGGCATCGATCCGCTACTTTGAAGAGCTTGACAAGGACGGAAATGTCTATGTAGAAAATCTCAGAGCGGCAAAGACGACGGTTACATATTACTGTGACGGCGAAAGACGTACCTTCAAGCCGAAATATACATTCTTCGGTTACAGATATATCCATCTTATCGACTGGCCCGAGGAAGTAAAGGCGGAAAACTTTACGTCAATTGCAATTTATTCCGACATGAAGAGAACGGGATACTTTGAATGTTCCGACAAGGACGTTAACCGTCTTTTTGAGAATGTCGTGTGGGGACAGAGAAGCAACTTCGTCGATATTCCGACAGACTGTCCGCAGAGAGATGAAAGACTCGGCTGGTCGGGAGATGCACAGGTATTTTCAAGAACGGCTTCTCTCATTTACGATACGGAAAAATTCTTCCGCAAGTGGCTTCATGATCTCACTCTCGGCCAGTCAAACGACGGCGGTGTACCGCACGTTATACCGACTCCCGACTGGATCGACAACGGTGCCATGGGCTGGGCCGATGTAGCGGTCATATGTCCGTGGCAGGTATATCAGGCTTACGGAAACACATGGGTAATTGCTGAGCAGTTTTCTTCAATGCGTAAGTGGATTGACTACATGAGAAACCACAGCAAGGGCGGACTCTGGCTTGGCGGCGGACATTTTGCCGACTGGCTCAATCTCGACGGAGATACACCCACAAGCAAGCCTTACCTTCAGAACGCATATTTCATTTATTCGACATCGCTTTTCATCAAGATGGGCAAGCTTCTCGGTGTTGATATGACGGAATATGAGCAGTGCCTCGAAGAAACTCAGAAGGCATTCAGAGAAACCTTTATGAAGGACGGAAAAATTACCGAAAACACTCAGACGGCATGTGCCGAAGCACTTTATTTCGGATTCCTTGACGGCGAAGAAACCGTTTCCGTTTCGAAACAGCTCAATGAGCTTGTCGAAGAGTGCGGACACTTGAAGACGGGTTTCCTCGGAACACCGTATCTTCTTCATGCTCTGAGTGACAACGGCTATGTAAAGACCGCATACGACCTTCTTCTCCGTCACGAGTTCCCCGGATGGCTTTATTCCGTCGATAACGGAGCAACAACTATCTGGGAGCACTGGGATTCGAGAAATCCCGACGGAACGATGTGGAGTGCCGAGATGAACTCGTTCAACCACTACGCATACGGATCCGTGGCGGAATGGCTTATCGAGAAGGCGGCAGGCATTACTCACGATGAGTCGCATCCGGGCTTCAGCCACGTTACATTCAAACCCGTAACCGACGACAGACTCACGTTCGTAAAGGCTTCCGTTGACACGAGAAACGGTAAGGTTGCATCCGAATGGACAAAGACGGACGACGGCTTCAAGTATACATTTACCGTTCCCGCGGGCGTTACCGCAACGGTTGTTATCGACGGCAAGTCGACCGAAATCGGAGAGGGAACACATACTTTCTGAAATTTTTAAATCGGATATTCCGGGACAGGTACTGCCTGATCCCGGATATTTTTTTTGAAATGAGAATCATGTTTTGTCGATCGTTTAAAAAGAATTACGGTATGCTTTTTGACTTCAAAACATTGACAATAAAATTACAATATGGTATCATTAATTGTTATAATAGGTATATTGTGGTAAAGTGTATATTTTTCGAAAATTTTACTGCAAAACCCTGTCTGTGAAAGGTGTGATTTTCTTGAAAATATTCAGAAAGATTTTTTTCACGGCAATTGTTACGGCGGTGTTTTTTGCATGTACGTTTTTCTCTGCAAATGCACTTTCAAAAGTACAGGAAGCATTGCGTGATATGACGGACCAAAGCCTTACGGTCGAGGCTATGAGCGTTACGTACGATGTGCTTTCAAAGGAACATCGCAAGGCTGTACGGAAGCTAAGCTCAACCCTAAGCTTCCGTGATGACAAGTCGAAGGCGATGATGCTTTCCGATGAGGAGATAGCAAAAATCGCAAAGGAATTTGCCGAAAGAGCAGCACTTTTCATAGTGCAGCTGCCCGACGGCACTGAAACTTATAATATTTCAGTGGATTTCAGAACGGACGATTCATTCTATTATTACAACCCGATTTTCCTTCGCACGGTTGCAATCGAGATCATAGAAAGGGTTGTGGATATATCCGAGAAGCGTAAAGGTGTTCATACGATCATGGACTACACCCATGTTGTCGGTGAGCTTACGGTTCACTTTCTCGGTTACCGTATTACGATGAAGCTTGGCGGTGCGGATTCCGACGGGCCTCTCGGTTATTTGTACGACAAGTTCAGCATTGCCGATCTGAATGTTGATGAAAAGCGTTTTCCGTTGATAATCAGGTTTTTCGGCGTTGTAGTCGGTTAAAATTGAATTTTTATATAGGAGAGATTTAAAATGCAGTGGACATCATTGAATGAATTGAGAGAAAAATACCTTGCCTTCTTCGAAACAAAGGATCACCTTCGTTTCCCGAGTGCATCGCTTGTGCCTCAGGGCGACAAGAGCCTTTTGCTTATCAATGCAGGTATGGCTCCGCTTAAAAAATACTTTACGGGTGAGCTTACACCTCCTCACGTCAGAGTAACCTCGTGTCAGAAGTGTATCCGTACTCCCGACATCGAAAGAGTCGGCAAGACGGCACGTCACGGCACATACTTCGAGATGCTCGGAAACTTCTCCTTCGGAGATTACTTCAAGAGAGAGGCTACCGCATGGGCATGGGAATTCTGTACAAAGGTTATGGAAATGGATCCCGAAAGACTGTATATCAGCGTTTATTTCGAGGATGACGAGGCATACGATATCTGGACGAAGGAAATCGGCATAAAGCCCGACCACATGGTACGTCTCGGCAAAGAGGACAACTTCTGGGAGCACGGTGCAGGTCCTTGCGGTCCCTGTTCCGAGATTTATTACGACAGAGGCGAAAAGTACGGATGCGGATCACCCGACTGTAAGGTGGGCTGTGACTGTGACCGCTACGTCGAGTTCTGGAACCTTGTTTTCACTCAGTTCGACAATGACGGCAACAACAACTACACAAGACTTAAAAGCTGCAATATTGACACGGGCATGGGACTCGAAAGACTTGCCTGCATCGCTCAGGACGTTGACAATCTCTTCGAGGTTGATACCGTTCAGAACATCATGAAGCACATCATGGAGATTGCAGGTGTAAGATATCACGATAACGAGAAGAACGACGTTTCACTCCGCGTTATCACCGACCACATAAGAAGCACAACCTTCATGATCGGTGACGGTGTAATGCCCTCCAACGAAGGCAGAGGCTATGTTCTTCGCCGACTTCTCCGCCGTGCGGCACGTCACGGACGACTTCTCGGCATTGACCGTCCCTTCCTTTCCGAGGTTGCTCAGACCGTTATAAAAGAGAACGAAACGGCATACGAGAACCTTGTTGAGAAGAGAGAGTTTATTGTGAACGTTATCCGCAACGAGGAAGAAAGCTTCAGCAAGACGATTGATGCGGGCTTACAGCTCCTTTCACAGATGATCGAAACGGCGAAGGGCACGGTGCTTTCGGGTGACGATGCTTTCAAGCTTTCCGATACATTCGGCTTCCCGATTGACCTTACAAAGGAAATTCTTGAGGAAAAAGGAATGAGCGTTGACGAGGACGGCTTCAATGCACTTGTGGCAGAGCAGAGAGCACGTTCGAGAGCGGCAAGAAAGGATGCCGGCGCAGAGGCATGGAAGAATGTCGGTGTTGTCACAAAGGGACTCCCCGCAACCGTTTATACGGGTGAGAAGGAAAGCGAGTCGAAGGCGGATATTCTCTCGATAATCGTTGAAGGCGAGAGAGTCGAATATGTCGAAAACGGCACGGAGGCTGCAATTGTACTTGACAGAACACCCTTCTATGCGGAAGGAGGCGGACAGACCTCCGATATCGGTGTTATCTCGGTCGGTGAAACCGTATTTACCGTTACATCGGTTACAAAGACGAACGACGGCGTTTACCTTCATAACGGAACGGTAACGAACGGTGACGGACTGTCATCGGGCGGAACGGTTGCGGCACAGGTTGACTTTGCACGTAAGCAGGCTATCATGAGAAACCACACGGCGGCGCACCTTTTGCAGGCTGCACTCCGTAAAGTTCTCGGCACACACGTAGAGCAGGCGGGACAGCTTGTCAACGAGGATGCGGTAAGATTCGACTTTACACACTTCTCCGCGATGACGGCGGAAGAGATAAAGACCGTTGAAGCCCTTGTAAACGAAGAAATTCTGAAGGGCGAAAAGGTTACAAAGATGGAAATGCCCATCGACGAGGCGAAGAAGATAGGTGCCATGGCGCTGTTCGGAGAAAAATACGGCGACGTCGTCAGAGTGGTATGCACGGGCAACATCGAGGACAGCGACAAGTTCACAATCGAGCTTTGCGGCGGTTCACACGTTGACAGCACAAGCTCACTCGGACTTTTCAAGATCGTTTCCGAATCCTCCGTTGCCGCGGGTGTACGCAGAATCGAAGGCGTAACGGGACTCGGAGTACTTAAAGTTCTGAACAGCAACATCGAAACCGTCAATCGCACGGCGGCGGCACTCAAGGTTGCAAATCCTGCCGATCTTGAACGCAGAGCAGTTTCGGTTATGGGCGAAATCAGGGCGAAGGAAAGAGAAATCGAAAAGCTGTCATCGGAGCTTTCCTCGATCAAGGCGGAGAGTGCCTTCAAGTCGGAGGAAATCGGTGCGGTAACACTCATGACGGCCGTGCTTGACGGAACAGTCAGTGTTGATTCGCTTCGCTCCATGTGCGACAGTGCAAAGAGCAAGGGCGAAAATACGGTTGTTCTTGTCGGCGGTATCAATGATAAGGGAACGGTATCCTTTGCGGCGGCTTGTGCATCGGATGCGGTAAAGAGCGGTGCTCATGCAGGAAATCTCGTCAGAGAAGTTGCAAAGATAGCAGGCGGTTCGGGCGGAGGAAAGCCCGACAGCGCAATGGCAGGTGCTAAGGATGCTTCAAAGCTTTCCGAAGCTGTTGCGGCGGCTTCGCAGATCGTTGCTTCGCAGATTAAATAAGGAGATAAAAATGGATTGCTTATTCTGTAAGATAATAAACGGAGATATTCCGTCGAAGAAGGTTTACGAGGATGATACGGTGTTTGCGTTTTGCGATATCGATCCCAAGGCGCCCGTTCATATCCTCATAATTCCCAAGGAGCATATTGCTTCGGCGGCGGAAATAGATGAAGAAAACAGTGCGGTCGTAGCTCATATTTTTGAAACGGCGGCAAAAATCGCAAAGGACATGGGACTTTCCGACGGATTCCGTGTCGTTACGAATTGCGGTGACAGTGCAGGTCAGAGTGTAAAGCATCTGCACTTCCACCTGCTCTCGGGAAGAGATTTTACGTGGCCTCCCGGTTAATTCGGAATTTGTCCCGAAAGGATGTTTTGAATGCCGAGAACTTTGGCGGTTATCGGTTTTACGTTTTTTCTGTCTTTATGGTTATTTCTCGAAACTTCGCGTGAGGCGGTTATTGTTGCCGTTTGTGTTTCGGCGGTCGGTTTTTTGTTGTCGCTGATAATAAGAAGAACTCGTGAGCAGGCCGTTTTTCCGACGGCATTTCTGGTCGTGATTTCGGCGGCCGTAGCGTTCAACACTCAGATGAACTATGCCTATAAACCGGCTTTGGAGCTTGCAGGTGACGAGGTTTCCGTTCTCGGCGAAGTCTGGGAGCTTCCCTATGTGAATCAGTCGGACAGATACTGCTGTGTTATAAGGACTTATGCCGTTGACGGAGCGGAATTCAATACAAAAATTCTGCTTTCAAGCAAGAACAATCTTGACCTTCGGCCGTCAGACATTGTTTCGTTCACGGGAAAGGTCTATGTCCGTGGTGCCGACGATGAGGACATGCGTGAAAATCTGATGTCCGGCGGTGTCTGGCTCGGAGCATATCCCGGAAAGGATATCGTTGCTTTTGACGGCGATAAATCACTGAGGTATTACATACTGAAAATCCGTCAGTATACTCAGGAAACGATACTCGGTGCCGTGTCTTCCGATGAGGCTTCCGTTCTGGTGGCACTGCTTCTCGGAAACACCTCCTTCATGGATGACGGTGTATACGAGGCTTTTTCGCGAAGCGGTATACTCCATCTGTTTGCAGTGTCGGGATTTAATCTTTCACTGTTTTCCGTGTCCGTCATGAGATTCATGGAGAAAAGACGCTTTCCCCGGTGGATGACGACGCTGATACCGCTTCTTACGGTACTGTTCATCATGGCGGTTACGGGATTTTCACAGTCGTGCGTCAGAGCGGGAATTATGTTGATATCGCTGCTTGCGGGAAAGCTTTTCCGACAACGCACCGATTCAATGAATTCACTCGGATTTGCGATACTTCTTATCTGTCTTGCCGATCCTTTTCAGGCATCGTCGGTCGGATTTCATATGTCGCTTTTCGCAAGCGGTACGGTGATACTTGTTTCTCCGTATATCGAACGTCGCATCGTGAGTGCGATTGACACGAAATTCAGGTTGCTGAGTTCCGTTATGCGGTACCTGATTTCTACGTTTCTCATTTCCATTTGCGTTTGTATTGCGCTGTTTCCCGTTATGATGTTCAGCTTCGGCGGTGTTTCCACGGTAGCTCCGATTGTCAACTGCTTTGCGGTTTTCGCCTCCGAATGGGAAATGCTCCTCGGATTTTTAGCCGTTGTTTTTTCCGCCGTGCCGACAGTAAGGCTTGTTTCGGGATTACTGTTTCCGATTTGCGGGAAGCTGTCGGTTTATCTTCTGTCAGTCGCCGAATTCTTTTCCGACTTTGACTTTTCATACGTCAACGTCGATTACACGGAAATGAGAATCTGGTTTGCAAGCGTTCTTGTCGCGATATCGGTGATCATTCTGATGAAAACCGACACAGTACGCAAGATTGTTTATTCAGCCGTACTGGCAGCGTTTACGCTCATATTTACCGTGTCGGTTATATCGGTTACTTCAAGAGGTGCCGTAACCGTCACCGTTCCTTCGGCGGGCAACGGTTTTGCGGTTAACATAAATTACAAGGGCAGAAATGTCTTTATCGGAAATATCGGCAGCTATGCCGGCATGAGAGATGTCGTGGATATTACTCGGGGACATGCCGATGTAATGATATTTCCCGAGATCGAAAATGACCTTCACTACACAAGACTGATGGAGGTTATCGAATACAACGAAGTCGTAATACCCGAAATTACGCAAGAAACGAAATTTTTAGATTCTTTTACCGTACCCGTCGTAGCGAAAAACTACCGCCTGGAAATGTCGGATAATGTGAGTGTTGAATTCATGAACAACGACTCGGGAAGCGTGTTTTTCGTTGAGGCAAACGGCAAAAGTATTCTGATAACGGCAAACCCCGGTGTTGATCCTATGAGGATTCCTCGGCAGTGGCTGAGTGCCGACGTTTTGTGCAGTGCTTCGGATGTTCCGAAATCGCTCGAATGTGAAAAGTATGCGCGTGTCATTCTGTCGGCTGATGAGGAACGCGGAAAATTCATTTCGGATATTCTCAGGCAGTCGGGCGCTGATGCCGTTTATACGGGCGATAGAAGCATTATTCTTAAAATCAACTCAAAAGGCTTTGCAGAAGTAAAATCACAGTGAAAGGAAATGCTGTCATATGCCTCTTATTGAAGAAAAAGAATTGCAGAAGCAGATAAAAGACGGACAGTTTTCCTCATTGTATTTTATCTGCGGAGATGAAGCGTATCTCAAAAAATTCTATGCGGGACGCATAGCGGAAAAGACAGTTTCCGACGGGATGAGAGATTTCAACGAGAAGCGTTTCGAAGGAAAAAATATAGATTTTGACGAGTTGTCGGAAGCGGTTGAAGCGTTTCCGATGATGAGTGACAGAAGATGTGTCACAATAAAAGATTTGCCCGTCGATGAGCTCAATCAGACGGACAGGGACAAGCTGATGTCGGTAATTTCCGACATACCGCCGACAACAACGGTTGTAATGTGGATGGATCAGACAGAAGTTCTGCCGAAAAAGAATGCCAGGTGGAAGAAGTTCCTCGGGGAGATCGAAGCCTTTGCACAGATAGTTTTTCTCGATAAAAAGGGCAGCACGGATCTCATTAAGCTTGTCATGCGCGGTGTGACGAAGAGAGGATGCTCAATCACTCCCGAAACGGCATCGTATCTTATTTCGCTTGTCGGCGATGATATGACGAATCTTTTGTCCGAGGTCGAAAAGCTCTGTGCTTTCAGGCCGGGAGCGGCTGTTGAAAGAGCCGATGTCGATGCTGTCGCCGTGAAGACGGTGGAAGCGGTTGTGTTTGATCTTACAAAAGCGATGTCTTCGGGCGATGCGGGCAGAGCGTTCAACATTCTGTCGGACCTTCTTCGGCAGAAGACCGAGCCTCTCATGATACTCGGTGTGCTGATTTCGTCATACGTGGATATGTACCGCGTCAAGGTGATGATTTCATCAAACGGCAAGGCCGAGGATGCGGCAAAGATATTCAATTACAAAGGAAAGGAATTCAGACTTCGCAACGCTGCAAGGGACTCAAGGAATATGTCGCTTCAGCAGGTGAGAAAATGTCTGGATATTCTGGCACAGTGCGACAGCGATCTGAAGAGTTCGGGGCTTGATTCAAGAATTCTTCTCGAAAAGTGTATAACTCAGCTTATGCTTGTGCCGAACAGTTAAAGCTATGATAAAGATTAAGCAGGCGGTAATAGTTGAAGGCAAGTATGACAAGATAAGGTTATCCTCCATGCTTGATGCACTGATAATCGAAACAGACGGTTTTTCCGTTTTCAAAAATGCCGAAAAACAGAAACTCATAAGAGATCTTGCAAACAAGAGAGGTCTTCTCGTGCTGACAGACAGCGATTCAGCAGGATTTCTGATACGTTCGTTCATATCGGGTTCGGTACCGAAGGATAAGGTTATCCATGCCTATATTCCCGATATCTTCGGAAAAGAAAAAAGAAAAACCGAACATTCCAAAGAGGGCAAACTCGGAGTTGAAGGAATGTCAACGGCGGTGCTTACCGAAGCGCTTGAAAAAGCGGGTGTTTTGTGTGAGTATTCGGAGGTGCCTTCAAGGCAGATAACCAACGCCGACCTTTACGAGGACGGTTTTTCAGGTACGGACGGTGCTTCACAGAGAAAAAAAGCACTTCTCAAATACTTTTCCCTGCCCGAAAGAATGTCGAAAAGTTCACTTTTGAAAGTACTCAATACATTTGTTACTTACGACGAATACAAACAGGCAGTGAAGGCTGTCAACGAAACAGAAAAAGACTGAGGTGAGTCACTTGTTCAGAATAGGTCACGGCTACGATGTACATAAACTTGTCGAGGGCAGAAAGCTTATACTCGGCGGAGTTGAAATCAGCTACGAAAAGGGCTTACTCGGACATTCCGATGCGGATGTTCTGCTTCATGCGATTGCCGACTCTCTTCTCGGAGCGGCGGCGATGGGCGACATCGGCAAGATGTTTCCCGATAACGATCCTGCCTTTGAGGGAGCGGACAGCCTGGTGCTTCTGACGGCGGTTGCCGACAGAGTGAAAAGGGCAGGTTACAGCGTTTCCAATATTGATGCTACCGTTCTGGCGCAGAAGCCGAAGCTTATGCCGTTTATCGGTGAAATGAGAGAAAATATTGCAAAAGCGATCGGCGTAGATGTCGATTTTGTCAGCGTAAAGGCGACTACCGAAGAGGGACTCGGCTTTACGGGGAAGGGTGAGGGAATAGCCGCTCACTGTGTGTGTCTTATTTATTAATTAATTTTTAATTATTGCTTTTTAAATTGAAAAAAGCTCATTTCTGTGTTAAAATTATAGTTTGAAATGAGAGGTCATATATATGGGATTTTGGTCAAATATTGTTTCATTTGCAGAGAGTCTGCTTGCTGTTTTCGCATCTTTCAGAATCAGCGATTTCCTCGACATCTGCTTTGTAACATTCATAATATTCAGTGCGATAAAGCTTATCAGAGAAACACGTACCGTACAGCTTATAAAGGGACTTGTTTTGCTGGGATTTGTATATTTCGTGGTGTCTGCATTCGGAATGAATGCCAGCCGATATCTGTTTGACAAGCTGTTTACAAACGTAATCCTTGTTATCATCATCATTTTCCAGCCCGAGATACGTCACATGATAGAAGCTGTCGGACGAAGCAAGTTTTCGAGCTTTAACGCAATACGCAAGAGTACACAGGATATCAAGCGTAACGAACAGACGAACGGCATGATCGGCGAAATCTGCAAGGCTTGTTCCGATATGAGTGACGAAAAAATAGGTGCTCTTATGGTAATCGAACGTGAATCGCTTCTCGGCGAGGTAATCAAGACGGGTACGGAGATAGATGCACGCATAACGAAGGAAATGATATGCAACGTCTTTTATCCGAAGGCGCCGCTTCATGACGGTGCGGCGATTATCAGGGATTTCCGTATCTGTGCGGCGGGATGTATACTTCCGCTTACGGAGAATCATGATTCGGTAAGCTCATCTCTCGGCACACGACACAGAGCCGCTATCGGCATGAGCGAGCAGAGCGATGCACTTGTGGTTGTTGTGTCCGAGGAAACGGGTGCAATCTCCGTGGCGAAGGAAGGAAAGCTTCGCAGAGGAGTTTCCGACGGTGAACTCAGAGAAATTCTCGGAAATGAACTTTTCGTCAAAGAAACGGATGAGAGCGTTTCGGGAATCAGGAGCTTTTTCGGGAGGAAGAAAAAATGAAGATAAAACGAAAAAGCATGGCGGATATACTCAATAACGACAAGCTGGCATTCATACTGTCGATAGTGCTTGCAATTGCAATATGGGCAGTGGTAGCGGTTTTCTTCAGTGAACAGCAGAACAATATTATCAGCGATATTCCCGTTAATATCGAAGTCAGCGGAATTTCGGATAAACTCGGTCTTCAGATGTTCGGAAAGACGGAATTTACCGTATCGGTAAAGGTATCGGGTAAGCGTTATGAAGTAAGCTCGGCGGCACTCTCCAAGGAGGATTTCATTGCAACGGCATCGGCGGCAAACGTATCTTCCGCGGGTAAGTATTCGCTTCCCGTCAGTGTGGAGCTTGCAAATACGAGATCGGATATTGATATTATAAGCTGGTCAAGCGATACGATCGATGTGTTTTTTGACTATATGCTGTCCGAAAACTATGTTATCGAGCCTAACATAACCTCGGAAAAAGGTGTTGTGGCAGACGGCTTTATTGAAGGCGATCCGTTGATGTCGTTGTCAACCGTTACAATCAGCGGCGCGGCATCCGAAATCGAAAAGATTCATAAGGTTATCGCAAAGGTCAATATCGAAGAACCGCTTACCGCGACAGAGGTTTTCAAAACGCCGATACTCCCGATTAATGTAAACAACGGCTCTGTAAGAAGTGCGTACATCAGCATTGACGGCGGTGTTTCCGAAATCAGTGTAACCGTACCCGTTCTGAAAGTGACAAAGATTACTCCGACGGTAAAGTTCAAGAATTCGCCGTCATTCTTTATCAATAATCCGATAAAATACTCGTGTATTCCGGGAAATGATATCAATGCGGCGGTTTCGGTTGATCTTATCGACAGTACAAAATCTCTTCCGATAGGCAGTATTGATTTTTCGCAGATCAGAATAGGATCAAACAGCTTCTCGTTCAAAACGGATGACATTCAGAATGTCAGAGTGCTTGACGAGCTTAACATGATAAATGTATCTTTCTACATCGGTGACAGCTTCGCCGAAAAGACGCTCACAATCGGAGCTGACAGTATTTTACTGAACGGACTTTCCGAAGATGTTACGGTAGAGCTTCCCGAAGATTTTTCTCTGGAGATTACCGTTACAGGTCTTTCGGATGAGCTTGCCGGAGTTACCGAGCAGAATGTAAAAGCATCCGTTGATGTTTCGGCGTTGACGGAGGGCGAAGGAGCGGTGGATGTTCCGATAGTGTTTGCGGTCGAAAATACAACGGCTTGCTGGGTATACGGAGATTACACCGTCAAAGTAACGGCATAATTTTTAAGGAGGCGAAAGCATGGCAAAGCGTATGGTTATATTTGTTGCGGTATTACTGTCACTTTGTCTGTCTTTCAGCGGCTGTTCTTTTAAATTCACACAGGTAAGCGATCTTTTGAAACCGCCTGTCTATTCAGAGGAAAACGAAGGACTCAGAGAAGCGTTCGAAGCGGATTTTTCAAAAGAAGCGGTTTATAAATCTCCGATAAGCGGAGAATATCTTTCGGCTTATCTTACGTTCGACATCGACGGAGATAAGGAAAAAGAAGCGTTGGTTTTTTATGCCGACGATGCCTATGATACAACCGCATCGGTGGCTGTATACGGGCGAAGTGAAGACGAGTGGGTGCTTACGTCAAAGACCGAGGGTGACGGATGCGATGTTTATTCTGTTGAATTTTCGGATTTCAACGGTGATTCCTATCCCGAGATAATTGTTTGCTGGAGCTTGTTTGACAGCAAGAGCAACAAAATCGTTTCCGTCTACTCCGTAAAGAAGGATTCGTGTGAGATAGTAAAGCTTACGGCGGAAAAATACACGGTCAAGGAGTTTTCCGACGTTGACGGTGACGGTGATACGGAGCTGTTTCTTGTATGCCTTGATGCCACGAGCGGAAAGCAGGAGTCAACGGCGAAGCTTCTCGGGGTGAGCGACGGAAGACTTACACTGCTTGATAAAAAGAGTCTTGACGGCAACGTCAGCGGATACAGAAGCATATATTCGGAATATGACGCTCAGGATAAAAAGATGACGTTTCTTATTGATGCGTACAAGAGCGATACCCAGATGATTACCGAAGTGGTCGTGTGGGACAGCAAAACAGCATCGCTTTCGGTACCGCTTCTCGATACCGAAACGAGAACAAATACAAAAAGCTGGAGAAGCACAAGGCTTTATTGCAGTGACATAAACGGTGATTCGAAAAAAGAAATTCCGTATCAGGAGCCGTTTGAAAACTGTGAAATATGGTCGGGCGGTACAGAGCTTGAAACGGTGATGTACACGACCGAATGGTTTACGGTGGAAGACGGTGAATGTAAAACGGCGGCAAAAACGCTTGTAAATTTTGAAGAACGCTGTTTATTCACGATTCCCGACAGCTGGGAGGGAAGGTTTGCCGTGATTATGTACAGCGATACGGGCAAATGGGATTTTTACCAGATTAACCCGTACACGGGAAGCAGGCTTTCATATCTTTTCAGCGTAGTATTTCTTACGGCACAAGAGTGGGGTGACGGTAACGTAAGGGCATACGAAAGCTATACGTTGCTTGACAAAACAGAGGGGAAATGTCTGGCGGTAACAGGCATTAACACGGAAAATGAGTTGAGGGTTGAATTTGATATGCTCAGCGAAGCATTCAGTTACTTTGCTCAGTGAGGAGGATTTTAAAATGAAGCGTGTACTCATTGCAGAGGATGAAACATCTATCCGCGAATTTGTGGTAATCAATCTCGAAAGGGCAGGCTACGAAGTGGTGCAGGCTGCCGACGGAGAGCAGGCACTCTCGGAGTTCGAGGCACTGGAGGGCAAGGTCGATGTTGCGGTACTCGATATAATGATGCCCGGTATCAGCGGACTCGAGGTGTGCAAGGCGCTCAGGGCAAAAAGCAGTAATATAGGAATCATCATGCTTACCGCAAAGACGCAGGAGATGGACAAGGTAACGGGACTTCTTATGGGAGCGGATGACTATATAACAAAGCCGTTTTCACCGTCGGAGTTCATGGCGAGAGTCGATGCGGTATACAGACGTGTCGCCATGACGAATGCGAGTGAGAAAAAGGAATCCGAAACGACACTTACATCGGGTGAGTTTATTCTGAATCTTCGCAACAGAACACTCACAAAGAAGGACACGGCAATTGAGCTGACTCAGGTTGAGTTCCAGATAATGGAATATTTCCTCTCCAATCAGGGAGCGGCACTGAGCAGAGCAGATATACTCAAAAGAGTATGGGGCGCAGATTATTACGGCGAGGACAAGATAGTTGACGTCAATATGCGCAGACTGAGAATGAAGATTGAGGACGATCCGTCAGTGCCCGATCATCTTGTGACGGTATGGGGCGTAGGATATAAATGGCTTGGCTGAACTTAGGAGGTGCAGGTAATGAAGATAGCCGTAATAACACGGCGATGGATAGTAAAAACGCTCAGCTTCATTACGCTGTTTCTTATAGCAATAGCCGTTACACTGTTTTTTGCTGTACGTTCGTTTTACTACCACACGGCGGAAACAATGCTTGATTCCGGCAACAGCAGTATAGTAACGATGTTTTTCAACCTTACATCGGGCACAACCGATGAGGAATTCAACGAAGCGGCAAGGGACTACATAGAGAGTTTTACCAACAAGGATAAAATCAGCGTCTGGGTAATTAACAGACACGGCGCGGTTATAGCAACGTCGGACGGATTCGACGTGCCGCAGGATATAGCGATGCCCGACTATGTGTCGGCTCTGACGAGTGAAAGCAGCTACGGCGAGTGGACGGGCGAAATCCGAAGCGGCGAAAAGGTGATGGCAAAGACGTATCTGCTGTCAAAGAACGAGAACGGAAATGCGGCGGCAATCAGATATTCCGTGTCGCTCAGAGCGATAGACGAGAGCCTTAAGAATCTTTTGATTCTGATGATACTCGTATGTATACTGATGGTATCCATAACCGTAATTCCGGGAGCAATATACATTGAAAAAACGGTAAGAGGTATCAAAAGCACAACCGAGGTAGCGGACAAAATTGCAAAGGGCGAGTACGGAGAGAGAATAGAGAATTTCAGGCCCGACGATGAGATGGGCGAGCTATGCGAAGCCGTAAACAACATGGCGGAGCAGATCGGAACCGCCGACAAGATGAAGAACGACTTTATTTCGACGGTATCGCACGAGCTTCGTACACCGCTTACGGCGATAAAGGGCTGGGGCGAAACGATACTGAGAATAGGAGGAAGTGACCAGGCTCTTACGGAGAAGGGCATGGAGGTTATAATTCACGAAACGACAAGACTGAGCAAGATGGTGGAGGATCTGCTTGATTTCTCGAGAATGCAGAGCGGAAGAATGAGCCTTCGCATAGTCAGAACCGACATTTTGGCGGAGCTTTCGGAAGCGGTACTGACATTCGGTGAAAGAGCGGCGAGAGAGGGCAAGGTGCTGTATCACAGCATACCCGATGTTCCCGCACCGATGGATGCCGATCCCGACAAAATAATGCAGGTTTTTGTAAATATAATCGACAACGCAATCAAATACACCGCCAAGGGCGGAACTATAAGAATAGATGCACAGATAGAGGATGACAATCCGAGGCTCTGGATATCAGTAAAGGATACGGGCAGAGGAATTCCCAATGACGATCTTCCGAGGATCAAGGAAAAGTTTTACAAGGCGGATTCATCGGAAAGAGGATCGGGTATAGGACTTGCCGTAGCCGACGAGATTATCAGTATGCACGACGGTGAGCTTTATATCGACAGTATGTTCGGAGTGGGAACTACCGTTACCGTTGCGTTGCCGCTGGTACAGAGCAAGACGAAAGATAAGGAAAAAGACGAAAGGAATGTTTCCGATGAGCAATAAAAAGGACTGCAACAAGAGCTGTAAATACTTAGCATCGGTCGGCGGACAGGCGCTGATGGAAGGTATAATGATGAACGGTCCGAAGGGTGCCGCCATGGCTTTACGACTTCCCGACGGAACAATAGAGGTTACCAAGAAATACCCCGGAAAGATAAAGGATAAGTATAAATTTTTCGGGCTTCCTTTTATAAGAGGTCCCGTAAGCTTCGTCGAATCCATGATTTTCGGCTACAAGTGCCTTATGGAGTCGGCGGAAAAAACAAGCCTCGATATGGAAGGCGAAGAAGAGAATATGTCGAAGCTTGATAAATGGCTTTCCGACCACTTCGGACCTAAGATGATGGCGGTTATCGGCGGTATATCCATGGTACTCGGACTGCTTTTGTCGTTCGGACTGTTTATTTATCTGCCCTCACTCATCTTTGACGGAATTCAGTATCTCACTCACCTGGGTGACCTCTGGCGACCTCTCGTTGAAGGCATCGTAAAGGTTATAATCTTTGTCGGATATATGTATGCCGTTTCCTTTATGAAGGAAATGAAACGTCTTTTCATGTATCACGGGGCAGAGCATAAGTCGATTTTCTGCCTTGAAGCGGGCGAAGAGCTTACTGTCGAAAACGTAAGAAAGCAGAAGAGATTCCACCCGAGATGCGGAACGAGCTTCCTGTTTGTAACAATCATACTCAGCATTTTTATGGGCGCCGTAATGTCGGTTATTTTTGCGGATACGGCGATAACTCAGGTGCGTATACTGTGGGTGCTTCTTAAACTGTTGCTTTTACCGCTCATCATGAGCATCGGATATGAATTCATCCGTTACGCAGGAAAGCACGACAATCTCTTTGTTTCGATTTGTGCGGCACCGGGACTCTGGATGCAGAGAATCACGACGAAGGAGCCTACCGATGACATAATCGAGGTCGGCATTGCATCGCTTAAAGCGGTTATCGACGACACGGAGGAAGAGCCGTCACAGACGACAGAGGAAGAAAACTCCGATGAGTAATCCGACTTTTTCCTCTTTACTTAAAACGGCGACCGACCGCTTAAAGACGGCGGGAGTCGAAGATGCAAAGTTCGATGCAAGGTGCCTGATGTCGAAGGCTTCGGGAAAGAGCCTTGGTGAGCTTTTGTTTTCGTTGACCGACGAGGTTGACGGTGAAACGGAAAAAACGTTCAATTCTTTTGTTGACCGAAGAGAAAAAAGAGAGCCCTTGCAGTATATTCTCGGTGAATGGGACTTTTTCTCGATGACCTTCGGTGTCGGTGAAGGTGTCCTGATACCGAGAGAGGAAACGGAGTTTCTTGCAAAAACGGCGATAAGAGAAACTCCGAAAGGCGGAGTGGTTTTCGATGTTTGTTCGGGAAGCGGATGTATAGGAATTTCCGTTGCAAAAAACAGACCTGATACCACTGTATATCTTTTCGAAAAATACGACAGCCCGTTTCTCTGTCTTACGGAAAATATAAAGCGTCACGAACTCGAAAATGTGAAGGCGGTCAGGTGCGATATGACACACGGCGTACCCGAAGGGTTGCCGAAACCCGACTTCATTTTGTCGAATCCGCCTTACATCGAATCAAAACAGATTGAAACACTTCAGGAGGAAGTCAGAAAAGAGCCCGTCGAAGCACTCGACGGAGGCGCCGACGGCTACGATTTTTACAGATGCCTGTCAGGCTGCTGGTTCAGCTTCCTCAAAGACGGAGGTATAATTTCGATGGAATGCGGAGAAAATATGCCTCAAACAGTAGCAAAAATGTTTTCGGACGCAACGTCGGTCGAAATTTCCGACGACGTGTTCGGTATAGAAAGATTTGTTACGGCAAAAAAATGAAAGGACAGGTCTTTTAAATGCTTTTGGATCTTATAAGACACGGTTTTTCCGTGGAAACGGTAGTCGGTGTATGTTCGAGTATTTTCGTTGTATTCTGCACGTTGCCGATTCACGAATATGCACATGCCTTTGTGGCCGACAAACTCGGTGACGGTACACCGAGGCTCAACAGACGGCTTACGATAAACCCTCTGGCACATCTCGATTTATGGGGATGTCTTATGATAATTCTCGTCGGCTTCGGATATGCAAAACCCGTTCCCGTCAACATGAGAAATTTCAAAAACCCGAAACTCGGCATGGCACTCACGGCACTGGCAGGACCTCTTTCAAATATCATCATGGCATTTTTCTTCCTCGTGCTTCGCGGTGTGTCAATAGTCCTGGGTAACGGATCCGATTTTTCGCAGATTTGCGAATGGTTTTTCTACTATGCGGCATACATCAACGTGACTCTTGCGGTGTTCAATTTACTGCCGATTCCTCCGCTTGACGGATCGAGAATCGCAACTGCCGTAATTCCGAATAAGTATTACTACAAAATCATGCGCTATGAGCGGTATATCATGATAGGTCTGTTTGTTTTGCTGTTCACGGGTATTCTGTCAAGACCTTTGTCTGTACTTTCAAACGCTCTTATCAGTTCGCTTAACTGGGTAGTTGTCATAATTATCAGTAACATAGTTTATTAAACGGTGATCAGATGGAAAAGATATCCTACAAAATAGATGTTTTCGAAGGTCCGATTGAGCTTCTTCTTCATCTCATCAGCAAGCATAAGGTGAGCATAAACGACGTTCCGATTCTGGAGCTTGTCGAGCAGTACCTGCAATATGTAAAGCTGATGCAGGAAGAGGATCTGGACGTTGCGAGCGAATTCCTCGAAATGGCGGCAAGGCTTGTATACATCAAGACGGTGTCGCTTCTTCCCGTACATGAGGAAGCGGACCAGCTGACGGAAGAGCTTCGCGGAGAATTACTCGAATATCAGGAATGCAAGCTTATGGCGCAGAAGCTCTCGGAAAGAGCAAACGGCTTCGATTATCTCGACAGAAAGCCCCAGGAATTTCCTGCCGACATGACTTATTCACGTCTTCATGAGCCGTACGAAATATTCAAGGCGTACATATCGGCGGTCGGTAAGGGAAAACGAAGGCTTCCTCCGCCCGTAGAGGCTTTCAGCAAAATCGTGGCACACAAGATAGTGTCGGTTTCATCGAGAATATCGTTTTTGCTTGAAAGACTCAAAAAAGGTAAAAAGAGCAGGTTTCTGTCACTTTTCGAACAATCGGAATCACGTTCAGAGATGGTAGCGACGTTTTTAGCGGTGCTGTCTTTGGCAAAAGCCAAAAAGATACAGATCGAAGGAAGCGGCGAGGATGCTTCCATCGAGCTTAAATAACGGAGGGTTACTTTTGAAAGTTCAGGAATTGATAGCGGCGGCGCAGGCGATACTTTTCGCTTGCGGTGAACCGCTGGAAATAGAAAGGCTTGCGGAAGCGCTGGAGCTTGACGAGGAATATACCGAAAAGATACTCGAAAAGCTTCAGGCGGATCTCGACGAAAGCGAAAGCGGACTTTGCGTTGTAAAGATGGAGAACAAGTATCAGCTTTGCACGAGAGTTCAGTATGCCGACATAGTGAGAAAAGTTCTCGAAGTCAAAAAGAACACACCTTTGTCGGCGGCGGCATTCGAGGTCCTTGCGGTTATAGCCTACAATCAGCCCGTAACGAAATCCTACATAGAGCAGGTCCGAGGTGTTGACTGTTCGAGCGTAGTCAATACGCTGTGTCAGAAAGGGCTTGTCGAGGAAAAGGGAAGATTAGAACTTCCCGGAAGACCGCTTTTGTACGGAACGACGGCGGATTTTCTCAAATGCTTCTGTATTTCGTCGCTGACGGAGCTTCCCGAGCTTCCCGAAAAGGATCTGCCCGAGATAGGTGACGTTCCCGAAAAAGAGGAAACGCAGGAAGACGTCGAAAACGCCGAAAACGATGGACAGGACGAAGATCAGTATACATTTTACGATGTGCCCGAGGACGGAGAAGATATGTTTTCGTTTTCGGAATGATGTGAATCGGAAAGGAGGATGACAGTTGACAGCGCTTTATGTAATACTTGCCATTATTCTCTTTTTTGTACTTGTTTTCAGTGTGAAAATATCGGCAGAGCTTATACATGATACCGATTTTAAAGTGACGCTGAAAATACTGTTTTTAAAGATACCTCTTGTTCCGGCAAAGGAAAAGAAAGAGAGGAAGCCGAAGAAGGAAAAACCGAAAAAAGAGAAACCGACCGAGGAAAAACCGAAGGAGGAAAAGCCTTCGCAGGCACCGAAAAAGGAAAATTTCGTTATGAAGTTTTACCGTAATCAGGGCTTTGACGGAACGGTAACATTCATCAACGATGTTCTCCGGGGTCTCAACACATTTCTCGGAGATATTTTCAGACGCTCATTTACGATAGAAAAGCTTATTCTCAGAATGAGAGTGGCAAAGGACGATGCGGCAGAAACGGCAATAGCATACGGAAAGACGTGTGCGGCGGTATTTCCCGCGATGGGACATATCTGCACGACCATGCGAGTCAGAAAGTATGATATTGATATAAGCCCCGATTATCTGGCGAAAAAAAGTACGGCATCGATACATGCCGAACTGTCGGTAAGACCGATTCGCATAACGAATGCGGCGATACGACTTCTGTTCAGAGCAGTCGTGGCATACATCAGGGCTGATAAAAGAGCAAAGGCACGTAAAAAAACACTCCCTCAGCAGGAAAAAACGAATACGGTTCCGTTGAAAGACACGGAGGAAAGGAATAAATCATGAACAAGCAAAACGGAGCAGCAGGAATTCTTTCATCGACAATCGAAAAGGTAAGAGATCTCGTTGATGTCAGCACGATCATCGGCGATCCCATTGAAGCGGGCGGAATCACGATAATTCCCGTATCAAAGGTTACATACGGATTTGCATCGGGCGGATCCGACTTCCCGTCAAAGACGAATGCGGAAATTTTCGGCGGCGGCGGCGGAGCAGGCATCACGATTACTCCCGTTGCATTCCTCATCGTCAAGAACGGCGACGTATCCATAAAGTATTGCAACGCATCGGAAGGCGGTCAGGCAGAGAGAATTATCGGCATGGTTCCCGATGTGATCGACAAGCTTTCGGGCGCTGTTGAAAAGTTTACAAAGAAGGGCGATCCCGTCGAGAATATCGAAGATCAGATTATCGGTGCTGCCGAATAAAATTCGAATACTGCACGTTACTGCCTGCATATAAATTGTGCAGGTGGTGAAAACTGTGCAAAAAATTAAAAGAGCCGTAAGAAAAACAATTGCCGGAATTTTGTGTATTCTTTCTATAACTGTGGCGGTAACGCCCGAATGTCAGACTTTGTCGGTATCCGGACAGTCGGCAGTGCTGATGAGCGCCGACACGCTTGAGGTGCTGTACGAAAAACAGGGCGACAAGCGTTTATCCATGGCGAGCACGACAAAGATAATGACGGCACTGTTGCTTATTGAACAGAACACTCCCGAAAAGACGGTGAAGGTGACCGACAGAATGGTGGCGGTCGAAGGTACGTCGATGGGACTTCTGCCGGGCGACAGCGTAACGTACAGAGCGCTTGTTTGCGGAATGCTTTTGAGCAGCGGAAACGATGCGGCACTGACAACGGCAATAGCCGTTTCCGGAAGCGAGGAGAAATTTTCTTCTCTCATGAACGAAAGAGCACGGCAGATAGGAATGAAGAACACAAACTTCGTGACGGCTTCGGGGCTTGACAGCGAGGAGCATTATTCTACCGCGTACGATATGGCACTTCTCGGCTGTGAAGCTATTAAAGATGTGCGTTTTAAGAGTATCTGCACTCAGAAGCACATTACGCTGATGTACGGGAATCCGCCGTACAGACGGACACTGTCAAATCATAACCGATTGCTCTCGAAATACGACTATGCTGTCGGAATAAAAACGGGCTTCACAAAGAAAAGCGGTCGTTGTCTTGTGTCGGCGGCACAGAAGGACGGGATAACACTTGTGGCGGTAACGCTCAATGCACCCGACGACTGGAACGATCATATTTCAATGTACGAGTACGGTTTTTCCGTGATGCAAAAGACGGAGCTTTCGTCGGACATTGACAGTATAAAGCTTCCGGTAACAGGCGGAGAAAAGGGCGATGTCGCACTGAGTCTTGCTCAAAAACCCGAAATCGTACGAAAAGTCGGTGATGAGCCGTCGGAAGTTACACGTGAAATTCTGTTGAAGCCGTTCGTATATGCTCCCGTCAAGGAGGACGAAATTGTCGGTAAGGCAATATATACGGAAAAAGGAAAGACGGTATTTGAGGCGGACATAACGGCTGATGAGAGTGTCGCGGTAAAGATAATACCCGATACAAAAGAAGAAAAGAGAGAAAATCAGAGCTTTTTTGAACGGACAGCAGACAAAATAAAGGAGTTTATAAACAAATGGCACAGCAGATAAGACTTCAGAAATTTCTGTCGGAAAGCGGTGTGGCATCAAGGAGAAAAGCCGAAGAGCTGATTGAAGCGGGAAAGGTCAAGGTTAACGGACATACAGCGAGAATCGGCGATAAGGTGGATCCCGTAAAGGATACCGTCACGGTATTCGGAAAGAAGGTGACACGTGCCTCTTCGACAAGATATATTCTGTTACACAAGCCGAGAGGATACGTTACGACACTGTCCGACGAAATGGGCAGAAAGTGCATAACGGATCTTATCAAGGATATAAACGAGAGAGTATACCCGATAGGACGACTTGACAGAGATTCCGAGGGCTTACTGCTTCTTACGAACGACGGAGAATTCGCGAATCTCATGATGCACCCGTCGCACCATATTCCGAAGCATTACAGAGTAACGGTCAGACCGTCAATTTCTCAGGAGCAGATCGACAGGATGGAAACAGGGCTTGTTATCGACGGCAGAATGACTGCACCGTGCAAGGTGAGAATTCTTCAGAAGGAGGACGACAGAGTAGTTCTCGAAGTGATTCTTTACGAGGGCAGAAACCGTCAGATCCGCAGGATGTGCGAGATGCTGGAGCTTGATGTGGCAAGGCTTAAAAGGACGGCGATGGGCAGTGTACGACTCGGAATGTTGCCGCAGGGCAAGTGGAGAGATCTTACACCCGACGAAATCGAAAGGCTGACTAATCTTGCAACCAAGGAACCGAAAAAAGATAACGACTGAAAGGAAACGTTATGATAAAGAGTATGACAGGCTACGGCAGAGCCGAAGACAGTGTAAACGGATATGCCGTTACCGTTGAAATAAAGAGCGTAAATCACAGATATTTTGAATTTTCGTCGAGAACGCCGAGAGCGTACGGCTTCCTTGACGAAAAGCTGAAGAGCTACTTGCAGAGCGAGATATCGAGAGGTAAGGTGGACTGCTATGTGCAGATCGAAGCCCTCACGGAAGCGGATGTTGTGGTAAATCTCAATTTATCACTGGCAAAAGGATATCTTGAAGCGTACAAACAGCTTTCCGAAACATTCGGAATCGACAACGACATCAAGGTTTCGTCGCTGTCGAGAAACAGTGATATTTTCAGCATACATAAGGCGCAGGCGGATGAAGACGTTATTTTCGAAGCGGTTAAAGAGGTAGCTTCGAAGGCACTCGGAAAATTCATCGAAATGCGTATCCGCGAGGGCGAAAAGCTTCGTGACGATGTGCTGTCGAGAGCGGAAATCATCCTCTCCGACGTGGCGTTTATCGAAGAGAGATCCCCTCAGACGGTTGTTGAGTATAACGAAAAGCTTCTCCAGAGAATGAAGACGGTATTAGAGGACGTTCATGTTGATGAGCAAAGACTTCTTACGGAGGCTGCAATTTATGCGGACAAGGTTGCCGTGGCGGAAGAAACGGTACGTCTTCGCAGTCATATCGGACAGCTTCGCGAATTTTTCGAATCCGATGAGGCGGTCGGCAGAAAGCTGGATTTCCTTGTTCAGGAGATCAACAGAGAGGCCAATACAATCGGCTCAAAGGCTCAGGATGTTGAAATTGCACGCCGTGTAATCAACATAAAGTCCGAGGTCGAAAAGATAAGAGAGCAGATTCAGAATATCGAATAAGATAACGGAGAGAGAGTATGAAGCTTATAAACATAGGTTTCGGAAACATGATAAATGCCGAGAGAATCGTGGCGGTAGTAAGCCCCGACTCAGCACCGATAAAAAGAATGGTGCAGGAGGGCAAGGAGCGCGGTACCGTTATTGACGCATCCTTCGGACGTAAGACGAGAGCGGTTATCGTCATGGACAGTGATCACATCATACTTTCGTATCTTACGGCAGAAACGGTTTCCAACCGTATAAGCGAGGAAAAAACAGAAAATTCGGAGGGGTTCAATGTTTGGTGATTCTCAGAAAAAAGGCTTGCTGATAGTTTTGTCTGCGCCGTCGGGCTGCGGAAAAGATACCGTACTTGCCAATCTTGAAGGAAAGGCTGATTTCCGACGTTCGATATCGATGACGACGAGGTCGATGAGGGCGGGCGAAACGGACGGAACGGATTATTATTTTGTAACCGAGGAATATTTCCTCAAAAAACTCAGTCAGGGACAGATACTTGAACATACAAATTTCAACGGAAATTATTACGGTACACCGAAAATGACGGTCGATGACTGGCTTGAAAGCGGAGAAACGGTAATACTCAAAATCGAAGTTGAGGGAGCGGAAAACATCAAGAAAATGTATCCCGACTCCGTCGGAATTTTCCTGCTTCCGCCGTCGATGAAAATTCTCGAGGAACGTCTTCGCAACCGTTCAAGTGAAACCGAAGACGAGATTCAGAGCCGTATGACGATAGCAAAGAACGAGGTAAAGCATGCTGTCGATTACGATTACGTAGTTGTCAATAACGATCTCGATGATGCGATTGAGGATATCAAGGCAATCATAAGATCGGAAAAACATAAAACAAAACGTTCAAAAAATATTATTAGAGAGGTAATAAACAATGCTTAATCCCGATTTAAGAAACGTACTCAAAAACCGCACAAGCCGTTATTCACTTGTTATCGCAACTGCAAAGAGAGCGAGAGAAATCTCGGAAGAAGCAGAGGCTAACGGTGAAATCATTACGGAAAAGCCCGTAAGTATTGCCATAGGAGAGATTCTTGACGGTAAATACGTTATAGTTGAACCGGAGGAAATCAGAGATATCTGATAATCCCGATATTCTGAGCGGTGGCGGTGAGTGTTTTGAACGAGATGAATATTGCAAAAGTCGCCGTTGAAAACACGGCATACCACTTCGACATGGAGTATGACTATCTTATTCCCGACGAGCTTTTAAACAGTGCGAAGCCGGGATGCAGAGTAACCGTCAGCTTCGGAAATACACAGAAGAAGCGTCAGGGAATAATTCTTGACGTGACATCTTCGACGGAAAACAAAAGACTTAAAAAAATCTGTGAGGTTGCAGATAGTGAGCCGGTGCTGAATTCGGAGATGATCCGTCTTGTCAGATGGATCAGCGAAAGGACCTTCTGTACTCTTTTCGAAGCGGCAAAGGCTGTTTTGCCGGGCGGTATGAACAACAAGGTGGTTGTTTCCTACTGCTACGTGCCCGAAAACGAGGTTACGTCGGGGCAGACTCTCAGTGCCGACGAGAGAGCGGTATATTCGTTTCTTCTTGAAAAAGAAATATTTGTCCGCGAGGATAAAATTCTTTCTCAGATGGGACTTTCGAAAAACACTCCGATTCTTTCTTCGCTGATAAAAAAAGGTTATGCGGTGCGTAATTTTGATGCGGTGCGCAGTGTTTCCGATATGAGTGTCAGAAAGCTTCGCTTGACCGAAGACTATCTTAACGGAACCGTTTCGGAAGGAAAGCTTACTGCAAAGCAAAGAGATGTTGTGAATATCCTTGTTGATGCGGGAACGGCTACCGTCAAGGAAATCTGCTATTTTACGGGCTATACCGTGTCGGTGCCGTTATCACTTGTAAAAAAAGGCATAGCCGAGGTTTACGAGAGTGAGGTTTTGAGAAATCCGTACGATGTCGAATCGGACGGCAACATGACACCGATCACGCTTTCCGACGAGCAGAAAAATGCGTTTGAAAGCCTTCTTTCGATGTACAAAAGCGGGAAAGGCGGAGCATCGCTTTTGTTCGGAGTTACGGGAAGCGGAAAGACGAAGGTCTACATGAAAATGATAGACGAGGTGCTGAGCAGCGGAAAAGATGTCATTCTCATGGTGCCCGAGATATCGCTTACACCTCAGACACTGAAGCTGTTTCACGAGAGATACGGCAAAAAGGTTGCCGTTTTTCACAGTGCATTATCGGTGGGCGAGAGAGTCGACGAGTGGAAACGGGTAAAAAGAGGTGAGGCACGTATCGTGGTCGGTACAAGATCGGCGGTATTTGCACCTTTCGAGAATATAGGGCTCATCGTAATTGATGAGGAGCAGGAAAGTGCGTACAAATCCGAAAGCACTCCGAGATACAGCGCGAAGGATGTCGCAAGATTCCGCTGTGCATATCACAATGCACTGCTGATACTTGCATCGGCAACCCCGTCGATTGATACGTTTGCATCTTCGAAAAAGGGCAGATACGTTCTTAATTCACTGACGAAGCGTTACGGAAAGGCACTTCTTCCCGAGGTGGTCACCGTCGATATGTGTGCGGAATACCAAAGGGGAAACGATACGGAAATCAGCGCGGAGCTTCTTTCGGAGCTTCGAAAGACAATTGAAGAAGGCAGGCAGGCAATACTTTTAATGAATCGCAGAGGATATAATACCTTTGCGTCGTGTACGTCGTGCGGTCACGTCGTAACGTGTCCGTCGTGCAGCATTTCAATGACTTATCACAGGGCGAACGGCAGGCTCATGTGTCACTATTGCGGATACTCGGTGCCGTTTTCCGAAAGCTGTCCTTCGTGTTCGAAGCCGTCGGTCAGATATTCGGGCTTCGGTACGCAGAAAATCGAAGATGCTCTTTCGGAACTTATTCCCGAAGCGAGAGTGCTTCGTATGGATACCGATACAACGATGTCGCGTTTTGCGCATGAGGACAAGCTGAAACAGTTTTCAAGAGGGGAATACGACATTCTTCTCGGAACACAGATGGTTGCAAAAGGTCTTGACTTTGAAAATGTTACGCTGGTCGGAGTCATTTCTGTTGACAGCCTTTTATACAATGACGATTTCAGAAGCCTTGAGAGAACGTTTTCACTGCTTACTCAGGTGGTGGGACGTTCGGGCAGAGGTCGTTTTGCGGGAAAAGCACTGATTCAGACGACTTCTCCGCAAAACGAGATAATTTCGATGGCATCAAGGCAGGACTACATCGAATTTTTTGAATCGGAAATAGAAGTCAGAAGACTTTTGATTTATCCGCCGTTTTGTGATATGTGCGTACTTGCGTTCGTTTCACAGAGCGAATCGGATTCGGAGGGTGCGGCAAGAAGATTTCTCGGCAGGCTGTCGGAGCTTGCAGAAAAAGAGGAATACAAGGGCGAAAAGCTTATCGTTCTCGGACCGTCACCTGCTAAAATCGCAAGGATGAACGGTAAATACAGATACCGTCTTATTATAAAATGTAAAAATTCCATCCGTTTCCGCGCGATGATATCACAGCTTTTAAAGGAAACGGGGAAAGATAAGATGTTTTCGGATGTCACGGTTATTGCGGACATTAATCCCGAAAGCATTCTTTGAGGGGAGATTTTATGGGATACAGAGAAATAGTAAAGGTCGGAGATCCGGTGCTCAAAAAGACGAGCAGAAAGGTTGAAAAATTCGACGAAAAGCTCTCGGCGTTAATCGACGACATGAAGGAAACGATGTACAAGGCGGAGGGAGTGGGACTTGCCGCGGTGCAGGTCGGAGTTCTCCGTCGAGTGGTTGTACTCGATTGCGGCGACGGCTTCAAGGAGCTTGTTAATCCGACAATCATTGAAGAGGAAGGCGTTCAGGAAGAGCAGGAGGGCTGTCTTTCCGTGCCGGGAGAATACGGAATAACGAGCCGTCCCGCAACCGTAAAGGTGCAGGCTCAGGACAGAAACGGCAAATGGCACGTTTACAAGGGAGAGGGACTTCTTGCAAGATGCTTCTGTCATGAAATAGACCATCTTGACGGAATTTTGTTTACCCAGAAGGTAATCCGAAAGGAATAACGGTGGAAAGTATGCGAGTAGTTTTTATGGGGACACCCGAGTTTTCCGTTCCGTGTCTTGAAAGACTCGTCGGTGACGGACACGAGGTTGTCGGCGTTTTCACTCAGCCCGACAAGCCGAAGGGCAGAGGAAAACAGATGTCCATGCCTCCCGTAAAGGAAAAGGCGCTGGAATACGGAATAAATGTGTATCAGCCGAGATCGATGAGGGACGGTGAAGCACTGTCGATACTGAAAGAGCTTCAACCCGAGCTTATAGTGGTAACGGCATTCGGAAAGATACTTCCCGGTGAGATACTTGACTTTCCGAAATACGGCTGCATCAATATTCATGCGTCACTGTTACCTAAATACCGTGGTGCCGCACCTATCCAGTGGTCGGTGATAAACGGTGAAGCCGAAACGGGAGTTACGTCGATGCAGATGGACGTGGGACTTGATACGGGCGATATGCTTCTGAAAGAAAAGATTGAGATCGGCGAAAACGACACGGCGGAAACGGTGCACGACAAGCTGTCGGAGCTTGGAGCCAAAGTGCTTTCAAAGACTGTCGAAGCTCTTGTTAAGGGCGGGCTCATAAGGGAGAAGCAGGATGATTCTCTTTCAAATTACGCGCCGATGCTTACAAAGGAGCTGTCACCGATAGATTTTGCACAGTCCGCACAGAGTATTCACAACAAGATAAGAGGACTGTATCCGTGGCCGTCGGCAACAGCGGTAATCGGCGGAAAGAAGCTTAAAATTCATTCGTCGAAAATCGGTGGAAACACGTCGGAGGAGCCGGGAGTTGTAACGGCTGTCGGTGACAGACTGGAAATTTCATGCGGCGACGGAAAATGTATAGAAATTCTGACATTGCAGGCTGAGGGTAAAAAAGCAATGTCTGCGGCAGACTATATGAGGGGAAACAAAATCGAGAAGGGCGAAAAGCTTTTATAATTTTTTGTGAAAGGGAAAGAGTCATGCCATATTATTCGATGGATATTTATTATTTACTTCTTGTGGTACCTGCATTTTTGCTGTCACTTTTTGCACAGTTCAAGGTTAAAAGCACATACAAAAAAATGTCGCAGATACGAAATTCCCGAAACCTTACGGGGGCTCAGGCGGCGGCAAGAGTTCTGTATGAGCACGGCATTACAAATGTCAGAATCGAGCAGGTGGGCGGAACGCTTTCAGATCATTACGATCCGAGAAGCAACGTTATAAGGCTGTCGCAGGGCGTTTATGACAGCACGAGTGTTGCCGCGGTGGGTATTGCCTGCCACGAAGCGGGGCATGCAGTTCAGCACGCACAGAACTATGTTCCGATAAAGCTTCGCAATACGATTCTTCCCATATGCAACATCGGCTCAACGATAGGTCTGCCTCTTGCGATTATCGGACTTTTCATGGGATTCGAATTCCTTTTTGTTCTCGGAATATTCCTTTATGCGTTCGTGGCGGTTTTCCAGCTTGCGACGCTTCCCGTGGAATTCAATGCAAGCCGACGTGCGCTCAATGCTATTGAAAACACGGGTATGCTCTCCGGGGATGAGTATGACGGAGCAAAAAAAGTCCTTACGGCGGCAGCGATGACTTACGTTGCGGCACTTGCGGTGTCGATTGCAAACCTTTTAAGACTCATTTTACGAAGCAGAAGAGATTGATTTTATGGACAAAGCGAGAAAATTAGCTTTCGACACACTTTTGCGTATACACAGAGATTCGGCATATTCGAATTTAGCGCTTGATGCGGAGCTTAAAACCGGTGCACTCAATGCGAAGGATTCCGCTTTTGCGGGTGCACTCGTGTATACGACGGTTGAAAGACTGCTGACTGTCGATTACAACCTTTCGTTATATTTAAAGGATCCGCTTAAAAAGCTGAAGCCCGAGGTGCTGACCGCACTTCGTATAGGTGCATCGCAAATTCTTTTTATGGATAAAGTGCCGTCTTCGGCGGCGGTCAACGAAAGTGTTGCAATTGTAAAGAGTATAAAAAGCTGTTCTTTTGCATCGGGACTTACTAATGCCGTGCTGAGAAAGATATCGGCAAACGGCTTGAAGCTTCCCGATAAAAAGAATATCATACAGTATCTCAGTGTATTTTATTCATGCCCCGAATGGCTTGTCAGAATGTGGTCTGACAGCTACGGCAGAGAAAATGCCGAGGGAATACTTAAAGCATCAATGGGAAAACAGGACACGGTGATCCGTGTAAATACACTGAAAACGAATACGGAAGAACTTGTTTGTGTGCTTTCGGATGAGTGCGTTGAGGCAGAGAAAAGTAACCTGCTTTCCGATGCTCTGATTATCAGAAATTACGGTGCCGTAGAAAAGCTGAAAGCTTTTCGTGACGGACTTTTTCACGTTCAGGGTGCGTCGTCGCAACTTTGCTGTGAAGCACTTGCACCGCAAGAAGGAGAAACCGTGTTCGACATGTGTGCATCACCCGGAGGAAAAACGTTCACGCTTTCTCAGATGATGAACGGTACGGGCAGAATTTTTTCCTTCGATCTTCATGAGCACCGTGTCGGATTAATTAAATCGGGTGCCGAAAGGCTTTCACTTTCCAACATAACGGCAAAGGTGAGAGATTCGTCGATCTATGACGAAGGACTCGGAAAAGCCGACAGAGTGCTGTGCGATGTGCCGTGTTCGGGACTCGGAGTCATAGGCAAGAAACCCGAAATCAAATATAAAGACAGAGAAGATATTGACAAAATAGCCGATTTGCAGTACGATATATTGTGCACAAGTTATAAGTATCTCAAAAAAGGCGGAAGACTCGTGTATTCAACGTGCAGTCTGAATCCTTACGAGAACGAGGAAGTCTGTAAGCGTTTTATCGAAGAGCACCCCGATGCGAAGTCGGTGCCCGTGCTTCAGAGAATTGACAAATACGAAACCGACAGCATGATATCGCTCATGCCTCACATCAACGGTACAGACGGATTTTTCATATCGGCATTTTGTAAAACGGAGTAATGAAATTGGAAAGAGCGGACATTAAATCATTGACTCAAAGCGAGCTTTCTGAAGAAATCGGAAAGCTGGCTTTACCGTCGTTCAGAGCGGGACAGATATATAAGTGGCTTCACGTCAGAGGTGTCAATTCCTTCGACGAGATGTCCGATTTGTCAAAAGAGCTCAGAACCCGTCTTTCCGAAAACTATATAATACGTGCTTGCGAGATCGAACGCCGTCAGGAGTCGAAGCAGAACGAAACCGTCAAGTACCTTTTCAGACTTTTCGACGGTGAACATATAGAATCCGTACTTATGAAATACAAATATGGGTATACTTTGTGTGTATCCACCCAGGTGGGTTGCAGAATGGGCTGCAAGTTCTGTGCATCGACACTCTCGGGATTTGTACGTCATCTTTCGGCGTCCGAGATTTTAAGTCAGATCCATGCCGCACAGAGGGACTGCAATATACGTGTATCTCACGTTGTTCTGATGGGAATGGGCGAGCCTCTCGACAATTTCGACAACGTGATGAGGTTTTTACAGCTTGTCAGTGACGACAACGGACTCAATATCGGCATGAGGAATATTTCTCTTTCCACCTGCGGAATCGTGCCGAGGATATACGATCTTATGAAGGAAAAGCTTCAGCTTACACTTTCGATTTCCATTCATGCGCCGAATGACGAAATCAGATCGAAAATAATGCCGATCAACAAAAAATATCCGATGTCGGAGCTTCTTACGGCTTGCAGAGAGTACGCGAGGCATACCGGCAGGCGCATATCCTTCGAATATACGATGATTGACGGAGTAAACGACAGCGTCGAATGTGCAAAAGAGCTGTCACAGCGACTTCGCGGAATACTCAGTCATGTTAATCTGATACCTGCCAACGAATTCGGCGAGAGTCCGTTTTCGAGAAGCAGAAACGAGAATATCGAAAAATTTGTACGTGAGATGAAGAAAAATTCAGTCAACGTAACACTCAGACGAAGTCTGGGATCAGATATCGATGCTTCCTGCGGTCAGCTCAGACTCAGGAATCAAAAAGGAGGCTGAATCCTTTGAAAATTGCCAAATTGAGCGACATAGGTAAAACCAGAACAATGAACCAGGATGCCTGTGCTTCGGGAGAATTCCCCGACGGCACGGTGTGGGCGGTTGTCTGTGACGGAATGGGCGGTGCCGCAAGCGGTGATGTTGCAAGCACTACCGCCGTACGCATTATTTCCGAAAAGATTACGTCGTCGTACCGTGAGGGCATGGGCTCAAATTCGGTGAGAAGTCTGCTTTTCTCGGCGATAGAGGCGGCAAATTCCGTGGTTTACGATATGTCGAAATCGAATTTTGAGTTTTTCGGAATGGGAACGACCGTAGTGGCTGCCGTTATCAGCAACAAAACGGTCTGTATAGCTCATGTCGGCGACAGCAGGGCGTATCGCATTTCAGAGGATTCGATGACTCAGCTTACAAGAGATCATTCCATGGTGCAGGCCATGGTGGATCAGGGGCAGATAACGTCACTTGAAGCAAAAACGCATCCGCAAAAGAATGTCATAACACGTGCCGTCGGTGCGGAGCCGACCGTTCTTATAGACTTTTGCGAGGAAGAATTCGATGACGGCAACGTGCTTCTCATCTGCACCGACGGTCTTACAAATACCGTCGAGGATTCCGAGATTTTCGAAATGTCAAAGAATTACGACTGTGCGGAGCTTTCGCAAAAGCTTATTGAAACGGCAAACAACAACGGCGGATACGACAACATAACTGTTGTACTGATCGCATATTAAAAATATGGGAGAAGCTTATGGATAATTACGTCGGAAAAAGGCTTGACGGCCGCTATATTATAAGAGAAATAATCGGTGTCGGCGGAATGGCTGTTGTGTATAAGGCATACGACAGTCAGGATGACCGTATTGTTGCTATAAAGATTCTCAAGGATGAATATCTTACCAATGACGATTTCCGTCGCAGATTTCAGAACGAATCAAAGGCGATAGCGGTTTTGTCGCATCCGAATATAGTAAAGGTTTACGATGTCAGCTACGGTGACCGTATGCAGTACATCGTAATGGAATATGTCGAGGGCATCACTCTGAAGGAGTATATCGGACAGCAGGGCTCAATCGGCTGGAAGGAAACTCTTTATTTTGTAACACAGATTCTCAGAGCGCTTCAGCACGCGCACGACAAGGGAATTGTGCACCGTGATATAAAGCCCCAGAATATTCTGCTTCTTGAAAACGGAACGATAAAGGTTACGGATTTCGGAATTGCAAGACTCGGCAACGGCGAAACGCAAACGATGTCGGGCAGTGCTGTAGGTTCGGTACACTACATAAGTCCCGAACAGGCGCGCGGAGATGTAACCGACAACAAGTCGGATGTTTATTCCGTGGGTGTAGTCCTTTACGAAATGATGACGGGCAGACTCCCCTTCGAGGGTGATACAGCGGTGTCGGTAGCGCTCATGCAGCTTCAGAACGAAGCGGTCAGACCGAGAGAGCTGAATCCGTCCATCCCAGTCGGCATAGAGCAGATAATCGTCCGTGCGATGCAGAAGAATCCGAGACAGCGTTACCAGTCGGCATCGGAGATGCTTTCCGATATCGATGCGTTCAAGCGTAATCCGTCGATAAGATTCAACCACGGACACAGCAGTACGGCGGGTTACTTTGTGGACGATCAGCCTACACGCTATGCACAGAAAACACCTCCCGTGTCGCAGAGAACACCGGCGGCACCGCCGAGAGCTCCGAGACAGTCGGAATATGAGAACAGAGCGGAAAGACCGAGAACTCAGCCGATGAAGCTGCAGGAGGAGGACGAGTACGAGGAAGAGGAAACAAACCATAC
>JAZSPN010000091.1:0-5084 GCA_045537495.1 Acutalibacteraceae bacterium | reverse complement strand
TATATCAGTCCGTGATGATCCTCAATATCTTTCTTTACACCCCCTCGGGGTTCTTTTGGCATTTCAGAGGGATTTAACCCGCGAAACCGTGTTTCGGCAGACGCGTCGGCTGTTAACTGGCTCAGGCGATGCCGCTGCCGGGGGCAGATGAAGGCATTGCCTGAGCAGGAAGAAACACAGAGCGGTGAGAGCGACAGCGAAGCAACGCGACAATGTTTCTGACCGTGGGTGTCACATAGGTTATATCAGTCCGTGATGATCCTCAATATCTTTCTTTACACCCCCTCGGGGTTCTTTTGTCTTTTTCGGGAGGCGGAATGTAACCCATGCAGAAACTCTTGGGATATCAGGGCTTCTGTTATTTTTATGCTAAAATCTATGCCTGCAGCTCGTGATACATTTTAAGGACTGTATGACTCATAGCTAAGATATATTTTAAATAATTGAATGATCTAATTAATTGTGCGATAAATTTTGATTTGTTGACAGCGAAAACTATGTATGTTATCATTTATCAGCACATTTGCAAGGAGGCAGTTTTTTATGATACCAAGGCATGAACATCCGAATCCGCTGTTTGAAAGAGCAAACTGGCTTAACTTAAACGGTGAGTGGGATTTTGAATTTGATTTCGGTAAAAGTAAGCTTGAAACGGGAATTTTAAACCGTGACGAATGGGAAACAAAAATTATTGTTCCTTTCTGCCCTGAAAGTAAATTATCTGGCATTGAATATGTTGATTTTATCCCTGCGGTATGGTACAGAAGAAAGGTTAACATCACTTCCGAGCAATTAAATGGCAGAGTTTTTATTCATTTCGGTGCAGTTGATTATTATACAAGAGTTTTTATAAATAACGTGGAAGTCGGTTCACATAAAGGCGGATACTCTTCTTTTAAATTCGATGTAACAGAGTATCTCAGTGCAGGTGAAAACACGATCGTCGTCTATGCCGTTGACGATGTGAGAAGTTCGCTTCAGCCTGTAGGCAAGCAGTGCAGAGAGTTCTGTTCACACGGATGCGATTACACAAGAACAACAGGCATCTGGCAGACCGTGTGGCTGGAATTCACACCAAAGAATTACATTAAAAGCGTCAAATATTATCCCGATTATTTGAACGGAACTGTTACCGTTTCCGCAATTGTTGACGGTAACGGTGAATTTGAAGCAACTGCTGTTTATAACGGTAAGGAAATGGGTTCTTTCAAAAAGCTTGCAGAAAACACGGTAACGGGTGAAATAAAGCTTGAAGAAATCCACCTTTGGGAAGTGGGCAACGGAAGGCTTTATGACTTGAAAATCAGTTTCTGTGATGATGAAGTTAAGAGTTATTTCGGACTGCGTAATGTCAAGCTTGACGGTTTTAAATTCCTGATTAACGGTAAGTCTGTATTTCAGAGATTAGTGCTTGACCAGGGATTTTACCGTGACGGAATTTATACGGCACCTGCAGATGAAGACCTTAAAAGGGATGTTGAATTGTCACTTGCGGCAGGCTTTAACGGTGCAAGACTTCATCAGAAGGTTTTTGAGCCGAGATTTTTATATCACTGCGATAAAATGGGATATATTGTCTGGGGCGAATACGGAAACGGCGGAATAGACTATTCAAGTTATCGTTCGCTTGAAATTATGCTTCCTCAATGGCTTGAATGCGTTGAAAGAGATTTCAACCATCCGTCAATAATCGGTTGGTGTCCTTTTAATGAAACGTGGGATTTTGAAGGAAGAAGACGGAATCCCGAGCTTCTCAGAAATGTTTACAGAGCAACAAAATACGTTGATGAAACACGTCCTTGTATCGACACGAGCGGTAACTATCATGTGGAAACAGATATATATGATGTTCACGATTACGAGCAGAATCCTGAGGTTATCAAAGAAAGATATGACCCGTTTATGGAAACTGGCGAGCTTTTTGAAAAAATGCCTGACCGTCAGAAATATACGGGTGCACCTGCATTTGTAAGCGAATACGGCGGAATTCAGTGGTCAATAAACCCGGGTGAAAGAGATTGGGGCTATGGTATAGCGCCGAAAACGGAAGAGGAATTTATTTCAAGATACAAAGGCCTTACAGATGCGCTTCTTGATAACTGTAATATGTTCGGTTTCTGTTATACACAGCTTTATGATATTGAGCAGGAGCAGAATGGCATTTATTATTACGACAGAACACCAAAATTTGATCCTGAAATTTTCAAGGCAATTAATTCACGTAAAGCGGCAATAGAGGATTGACGATAATGTGTTTTATACAGTGGGGTTGTAAGTGTGTTTAATACTATGTATGGAAAAATTGTAATTGTTAAAAATATTTTTTGTATAATGACAGTTGTTTGGTCGTTAATAATGTTGATAGAATACGTATTAGTACTTCTTCCTTTTCAATTGACAGGTATTTCGCTTGAAATATTCGATTTTTTTGTAATCTTTTTGTATTCAGGCATCTTGTGTGTGCCGGTATTATTCATTCTGTCAACAGTGCTTATGGCTTGGGTACGGGAAAAGCATAAAGACTATAATGGTTTCAAGCTGCTGGATATAATTACAATGATTTTACCGATTATCCTTGCAGTGTTAATGTTTGCGACAGGCTTCAATGCTCGTTTGCAGTAAGGGTTCAATCTCATGTGAAAAACGAAGTTCCGTTCACGAAAGTGGGCGGAATTTTTGTTTTTCTGTCGGTTAGCGTGATAAATTATTGCTTTAATGACATTTTAATCAGAAATTAAGCAGATTTTAATGCAATAGCTATTGATTCTTAATTGGAATTGTCATAAAATAATTTCATAAAGGAAGAAAGGGGAAGCACGGAAAGTACGAGGAAAGGGAATAATGTGTACTCATGGCAGATTTTATGTCATTTTCGGCAAATTTCGCGAAAAGCCGAGAATATGGCGAAAAAGCTTTTGGAAGGAAAATACTGTTGCGCAAGAAAATGAAAATACAAGGAGTTTTATTATGAAAAACAGAAGAATTTATCGAAGCTTACTTTCAGTGGCACTTGTTGTTGTGATGCTTTTTACAACTTCGGTTACGATTTTTGCAAAGGATTTTGAGAGAGAGGATCTGCTTACGACTAATTTCGGCATACACACGCTTGACGATGCCGATGAAGTGCAGTACCCCGCGGTTATTCTGCCGGGACTCAGCTTTTCTAAATTTTATCTTCTCGACGACGAGGGAAACCGTGTACTCAACTCTTCGGGAGAGTATATGTTTTCGGGTTCGTTTATCTACGACAAAAAAGTTTTGATTAAAAAGGCTTTGGGAGCGATACTTCCGCTTATCAAGTCAATTTTTTTGCAGACGGATGCAGGTCTTTCGGACACGGTATACGATCTGATAACTTATTTCACACAGTACAGTCTTTGCAATGAAGACGGCGAGCTTAAACATTCTCTTGAGCTTGAAACGTATGATTATCCCATGTCGGGCATGGATGCTGAAACCAAGCAGTACTATTATGACAATATCCCCATCAAGGATTACGGCCGTTTACTCGGAGAGGATCAGCTTTACATATATACCTATTGTCCGTTTGGCGAGGTAATGGAGCAATCCGAGGGACTGGTTTCATATATTGACATGGTGCTGGAGCAGACGAAGGCGGAGAAAGTCAATATTTTGACCATGAGTATGGGTACGACGCTTCTGAATGCTTACATGGATCTCGATTCTGCCGATTACAGCAAAATCAACCGTATAATCAACATAGTTCCCATGTTTGACGGAAACGAAGTTATCACCGAGCTGCTTGCGAAGGATTTTACGACGGACGGCAGTGTCTATGCCTGTGAATTTCTTCCCACTCTCACGGGAGGTCTTATGGGAAATGATACTCTCGGTTACGCGTTGAATCTCGTGTTAAGAGCACTTCCCGAGGATGCGAGAAAGGCTTCGGTCGATGCACTTTACGACGGAATGTTTAACGCTTTTGCATATTCATCTCAGGCGTGGACGATGGTACAGAGTGACCGATTCCTCGAGCTTCGCAATACGATAATCAATGAGGACAGACACGAAAAGCTCCGTAAGAATGTTGACAGATTTTTTGAAGCACAGAAAAACATAGAAGCTAACTTAATTGAAGCCGCCGAAGAATACGGAGTCGGTGTATTCAATTTTGTCGGATACGGTACCGCTTCGGCAGCATCTTTTTCATCACTGTTTTGTGTCATTTCGTCAAATGCCGAAACAAATTCGGACTGCCTTGTACCGCTTTCTTCGTCGTCACTCGGTGCAACGTATGTTTCGAGAAACAGTCGGCTGTCCGACGAATATTTAGCATCTCTCGATACTCAGAAGTACGTTTCTCCCGACAAGACGCTGGATGCTTCCACCTGTCTTTTCAAAGACACGACCTGGTTCTATAACGATCAGATACACTGGTGCGGAGGCAACGATGCGGCAATAGGTCTGGCTCTGCTTACGATGATAGGCGTAATTGATAACGTCGATTCCGATCCTCAGAATTTCCCGCAGTTTAACGGACCGAGAGATTTGTTTGACGCATCCGACCGTTATATGTATCTTGCGGAGGAAGTTCTCAAAAACGAGGAAAAGTACAGCGCGATAAAGATTCAGAAGGTCAGGGAGGCTTTCGACGAGCTTTACGCACTTTACAGGAAGACGAACCTCAATTACGAGGGTGCCGACAAGGAGGCTGCCGATGCGCAGTACCGTCTCGGACTGGCTCTTTCGAGATGCGGTGTTTGCGAAAAGCCGGAGAAGCCCGTAGAGCTTCCCGTATTGACAAAGTTCCTCAGAAACACGTGCTACAAGCTCTATGACAGAATGGGCAAAAGAGGTTACTTTGAGATTTTTTAATAAGATAAACCGGCAGGCGAAAGACGCTTTTCGGATGTCGTTTCTATTGACAAAATAAATATATATGCTATCATATACATAGAACAACGAGGCATTGTTGTTCTATGTATACTTTTGTAAACGGGAATCCAATATGTCTGAAATAAAGCATCTCACGCACATTCTCGGATTTTTCTCTTTGCCATACGACAGTATGCCTGCAGAGAAGAAATCCCCGACTGCACGCAATCTGCTTCATTTCAGATGCA
>JAZSPN010000100.1:0-26374 GCA_045537495.1 Acutalibacteraceae bacterium | reverse complement strand
GTGCCGAGATCCTTTGCGGAAACGTGAACGATGCCGTTTGCATCGATGTCGAAAGTAACTTCGATCTGAGGAACTCCTCTTCTTGCAGGCATGATGCCGTCGAGGTGGAAAATACCGAGAGTCTTGTTATCTTTTGCAAATTCACGTTCACCCTGAAGTACGTGTACTTCAACGGAAGGCTGATTGTCAACTGCGGTCGAGAAAATCTGCTGCTTCTTTACGGGGATAGTTGTGTTACGGTCAATGATCTTTGTGTTGATGCCGCCCATTGTTTCGATACCGAGTGAAAGGGGAGTGACATCGAGGAGAAGAAGTCCCTGAACTTCGCCGCCGAGAACGCCTGCCTGAAGAGCGGCACCCATAGCTACACATTCATCGGGATTGATACCCTTGAAGGGCTCTTTGCCGAGATACTTCTGAACAGCTTCCTGAACAGCGGGAATTCTTGAAGATCCGCCGACCATGAGGACCTTGTCGATTTCGGAAACATTAAGACCGCTGTCGGAAATCGCCTGACGTACGGGGCCCATCGTTGCATCAACAAGAGATGCGGTAAGCTCGTTGAACTTGGCTCTCGAGAGAGTTGTTTCAAGGTGCTTGGGACCTGTTGCATCTGCCGTGATGAAGGGAAGGCTGATTGTGGATGTGGTAACACTGGAAAGCTCAATCTTTGCTTTTTCAGCAGCATCTTTAAGTCTTTGCATGACCATCTTGCCACCACGAAGGTCGATACCGTTTTCCTTTTTGATCTCTTCGGCAAGCCAGTCAATAATTTTCTGGTCGAAGTCGTCACCGCCAAGACGGTTGTTACCTGCTGTTGCAAGAACTTCCTGAACACCGTCACCCATTTCGATGATGGAAACGTCGAAAGTACCGCCGCCGAGGTCGAATACCATGATCTTCTGATCATTTTCTTTGTCGATGCCGTAAGCAAGAGCTGCCGCCGTGGGTTCGTTGATGATTCTCTTTACATCAAGACCTGCAATTTTACCTGCATCCTTTGTTGCCTGGCGCTGAGAGTCCGAGAAGTATGCGGGAACAGTGATAACGGCTTCGCTTACCTTTTCACCGAGGTAGTTTTCGGCATCGAGCTTGAGCTTCTGAAGAATCATTGCCGAAATTTCCTGGGGAGTAAACTTTTTGTCATCTACCTTAACGTGGTAATCGGTACCCATCTGGCGCTTAATGGAAGCTACCGTACGATCAGGGTTTGTGATAGCCTGACGCTTTGCAACCTGACCGACCATTCTTTCGCCGTTTTTGCCGAATGCCACGACGGACGGAGTTGTTCTTGCGCCTTCAGCGTTTGTGATAACTACTGCCTCACCGCCTTCGATAACGGATACGCATGAGTTCGTTGTACCTAAGTCAATACCGATAATTTTTGACATGATAAATCCTCCAAATATATGAATATTATTTTTAACCTGTTAATTTGCAACCTGAACCATTGCGGGGCGGATAACCCTTTCGTCGGTGAAACGGTAACCCTTGCTGAAAACCTGGGAAATTACGCTTTCACCTAAGTTTTCATCCTCGATGTGCATGACTGCATTGTGAATGTTGGGATCAAAAGCATCTCCGACTTCTCCGAAGCTTTCGACCTTCAGCTTGGAGAGCGATTCGAAAAACTGCTTTCCTATCATTTCGACACCTTTTTTGTAATCTTCAAGATTGTCCGCCGTGTTGGAAAGTGCAATTTCGAGAGTGTCTATAACGGGAAGCAACTCTTTGATAACCGTGCTTTTGCAGAGTGCATTGAGATCTTCCTTTTCCTTTGAGGAACGCTTGCGGAAATTATCGTATTCCGCAGCAAGTCGAAGAAATTTGTCGTTCGCTTCGGATAATTCCTTACGAAGATTATCAATTTCCGAAGCTTCGGCGACTTCTTCCGCCACGGCAGTTTCTTCGGTGACTGTTTCGGGGTTGGTCTGTTTTTCTTTTTTTGCCACTTGTCTGACTTCCTTTGCTGTTTATTCTTCGTCGATAGCCTTTGTTAAAAGTCTGCCCACGAGATCCGTAAGATAACGAACACTTGGTATAAGCTTTGCATAATCGAGTCTTGTGGGACCGATTACGCCGATGGTGCCGCTTTCATGGCCTCCGACACTGTATTTTGCAAGAATAAGACTGCTGTTTTGCAGTTGGCGGAATTTGTTTTCGGCGCCGATGAGAACATTGACATCACTCTTGCTTGAAGAAATGAGAGTCCCGAGGGGTTCGCCTTTTCTCAAAAATTCCATAAGCTCATAGGCGTTTTCCTCAAGCTCCCTGTAATTGAGCAGATTCGACTGACCTTCAAGCCGTATATCCGACTGGGATGCATCTTTTGCAAGATCGGCAACACTTGCGAGGAAGGGGAGCATCGCGAAAGCATCGGCACCGACAGAAGCTGCCAGCGTCTGCATCGTAGCAATGTTGATATCGCAAAGCGGTTTACCGACAAGCTGAGAAGCGGTGATGTTGTAGAAGCTTTCAAGAAGCGGTACGGTTATCTCGAATTCGGAACGGCAGATTCTGCTTTTGAGTATTCCCGTAGAGGTGAGTAACACGAGCATCGCCGTGCGTGCACCGACGGGTACCATCTCAATTCTTTTGATGAGCGTGGTTTCGCCTGCGGGAGTCGTGGACAGCGTGGCACAGTTGGTAAGCTCTGCAAGTACCTCGCCCGCCGTGGAAAGAAGCTTGTCGGGATCGCAATTTGTGCCGATCGCCGACTCAATCTTTCTTCTTGAATGTTCATCAAGCTCACGTGTACCCATCAGATTGTCGATGTAGTATCTGTATCCGCTGTGAGAGGGAATACGTCCCGCGGAAGTATGAGGCTGTGAAAGGTAGCCCATAGAGGAAAGCTCTGCCATTTCGTTTCTGACAGTAGCGGAGGAAAGCTTCATCGGAAGAATTTCAAGAAGGCTCTTTGAACCAACCGGTTCACCCGATCTGATATACTGCTCAACAACTGCCGCAAGAATTTTTTCTTTTCTGTCACTGAGCATTCGGCTTCACCTCTTATGATTTTTTAGCAGAGTTAGCACTCTTTGTGTTTGAGTGCTAACTCTGCTAATATAATACAACTGAATTGAAGATTTGTCAATATGTAAATGTGAATACTTTGTTAAATTATGTTAAACGTTATTCAATAATTTGCCGATAATCCCGTTTGAAAGAAGAAAACCTTCCGTAGTCAGCGAAATTTTGCTGTCGGTACAGATTAAAAGATTTTCCGGGATAAGCCCCGCGTTTTCCCGCATAACAGACGGTATGCCGTGAGAAAAACGTTCCGCGGTGCCTTGTTCGGTGAGTCCGTCGGTGAGTCTAAGGCGAAGCATAGCGTATTCACAAAAATCACCGCCCGTACCGTCACTGACAGAAGAAGTGCCGCTCATAAAGGCATCAAAATCGTTTTCGAAGTAAAATCTTTCTCCGTTTAAAAAAGAATGTGCCGACGGACCTATGCCGAGATATTCTTCACAGTTCCAGTATTTGAGGTTGTGCAGTCCCACACGGTTATCTTTTGCAAAATTGGAGATTTCATACTGTGAAAATCCGTTATCTTCGAGAAATTTTGCAGTTTCGATATAAAAATCACAACAGATCTCTTCATCGGGAAGAGAAAGAGAATCTTTTCTCTTGAAAAAAGGAGTATTTTCTTCTAATTTCAGAAGATATGCGCTTATATGCGTCGCACCGCTTTGCACACAGAATTCGAGAGAGGTATGAAGCGATTCCGGGGTCTGGAAAGGGACGCCGAGCATCAGATCGAGAGAAATGTTGTCGATACCTGCACGCTTCGCGTTAACAATGTGATTATATACCGTATCGGCGGAAGCGGATCTTCCGAGTTTTTTTCTCTCGGCATCGACAGCCGATTGAAGTCCCATGGAAATGCGGTTTACACCGCTTTCTCTAAGAACGTCAAAAAATCCGTCGTGAATAGTTGACGGATTACATTCGACGGTGAATTCTTTGATGTTTTCGTTACGTGCAGTTATATGTTTTGCGATTTTCGAAAGACGAACGGCGCCGAGTACGGAAGGGGTCCCTCCGCCGAAATAGACGGTGTCGAAAGATGTATCACCGTAATCGGACAGACGGGATATTATCGCATCGCAGTAAGCGTCCATGGAGTCTTCCGTGCCCTTGAAGGAATAAAAATCGCAGTACGGGCACTTCGATTTACAAAAAGGAAAATGGATATATAATCCGACAGGTTTCAATGTTTCACCGCCTTTATAAAGCGAGATATTTGCGGAAACCAAAAGGTGACGTTCAAAAATTGCCGATGGTGGATAAATTTTTATATCGATGCAGTACGGCACAATTGCACGACACTCTCGACGTGTCCCGTTCTCGGGAACATATCGAAGGGAGTGACGCTTGTGACGGTGTAGCCGAGAGTTCTGAGAACGGCACAGTCACGGGCGAGAGTTGCGCTGTCGCATGAAATATAAACGAGTCTTTCGGGAGAAAGCTTTGAAATTGTCTGCAAAACGTCCTCGGAACAGCCTTTTCTCGGAGGATCAACCAGAATAACATCGGGCTTCATGCCGTTTTCCATGAGCTGTTTTGCGGCATCTCCTGCATCGGCACAGATAAATTCGGCATTTTCGATATTGTTGAGCTCTGCATTTATCTTCGCATCGCGGATTGCATCGGGAACGATTTCGACGCCTATAACCTTCTCGGCACTCTTTGCCATGGTAAGACCGATTGTGCCCGTACCGCAGTAAAGGTCCAGGACGGTTTTTCCCTCGGGTTCGGCAAGCTTTCGTGCCTTATCATAGAGATTTTCCGCCTGAGGCGCATTCACCTGATAGAAAGACAGCGGAGAAATTCTGAATCGCAGTGAGCATAGAATATCCTCGATGTAGCCTTTTCCGTAAAGAGGAATACACTTTTTGCCGAGAATCACGTTGGTTTTATCCTTATTTATGTTCAGAACAATACTTTTGATTTGAGGTGATTCCGACAGAAGAGCATCGACAAGCTCTTTGGCGTGTGGCAGACGGTCACCGTTTGCAACGGCACAGACGAGGATTTCGCCCGTTGTATGACCTTTTCTTATATAAATGTGGCGAAGAAGACCTTTGTGCTTGACTTCATCATAGACGGAAATGCCGTGTTTTGTAATCCATTTATCGAAAACGGAAAGTATTACGGCGAATTCATCGGACTGCAAACGGCAGTTTCTGCAATCTATGACGCGGTGGCTTCTCTCGGCAAAAAAACCGATGGAAAGCTTGCCGTTCTGCATGGAAACGGGGTACTGAGCCTTGTTTCTGTAAGCATCGACGGACGGAGAGGGAACTATGCTGTCTACCGACACGTCTGTTTTTCCGATACGGCGCATATTTTCGCGCACCTGATTCTCCTTGATGCGAAGCTCTGCATCGTAGGAAATATGACGGAAAGAACAGCCTCCGCACTTCGGGAAAACGGGGCAGTCGGAGTCGATACGGTCGGGAGAAGCTTTTGTTATCTCGTGAATCTTACCGAAGGCACAGTTTGATTTCACTTTGAGAATGTGAACTTTAAGCTCATCGCCGACGGCAGCGGCAGGAACAAATACTGCAAGCGAATCGACGTGTCCGACACCGCTTCCCGACAGGGTGCAGTCTGTAATATTAAGGTTGCAGATATCATTTTTTTTCAAAGTCAAAACCTCGCAAAAATTCACGGTTTAAGGAAGTGCGGAGAAATTCTGTCAGGGCATTTTCCGTAAGCCCCAGAGAAATTCCGACAAGAGTTTTCATATATGTCATTTCGGAAGTCATTCCGTATACGGGAACGGCACCGGATTTCAGAAGAAGAGAAGTTGATTCGTATTTGAAGGATTCCTCACTGCAAGGAGAAAGAATAAACGGAATATTCTTTTCCTTACATTTTTTTATGAGGGAAAGAACCGAATTATCGGAGTAGCTGTCCGAAAGCTCACTGACCTCGGCACATGCCGTCTGGGAGTGGAAAGTTTCGTGGATGACGGCATCAACACCGTCAAGACAGAACAAAGAATAGTCTATGCCGACATACGGAGAAATTCTGATAACTTTTCCGTGAAGAGTGTCGATTTTGTCAATGAGCGGAGTGTCCGTTTCGAACAAAAGACCTTTCTCACAAGGCTTTTGTTCGTTGATAACAACAGCATCGGCGCTGTAAAAGTCGTTGCTGTAGCTTCGGCACTGTTCAAGATGTGCGCCGTAATGAAGAAGCACGGTGCCGTCGGTGTTTTTGTAGATGAAATATACGTTCGGAGCAATGCCGTTCATGATAAGATCAACGCTTATACGGAAGTTGTCGTTGCCGTTTGTGCCTTCTGTGTCGAGGGGCGAATGGCTTGTGACAATAAAAACAGGAACGTCGATACCGCAAAGAATAACGGAGAGAAGTGACGACGTAAAAGCAGGGGTATCGGTTCCGTGAAGAATGACGATACCCTTGTATTTTTTGCCGTGAAGCTTCTCCCGAAGAAAGCTAACCAAAATATTGAGTCGGTCGAGAGTCATATTCTCGCTCAGTATATCAATCGGGATATACTGAGCGAAGGTGACAAGGGAAGCATATCCCGATTCGGATTTTTTGAAATTTTCGGTTATCTTTCGCTTTGCGGAGTCGGCGTTTGTATTTCTTTTATGAGTGATTGAATTTTCGGTACTGCATATAGTACCGCCCGTCATAAGGAGTAAAATTTCAGACATGAAGCTTATTCGGAAAGCTTGCTGATTAAAAGCTCACTGACGGTAGCAGCATCGCCGTTACCGCGAAGTTCTCTCATGACACCGCCGATGAGAGCCTGGAGAGCCTTTGTCTTTCCGCCCTTATAGTCGCTGACAGCAGCAGGATTTGCATCGATGACTTTCTGAACGACCTGAGCGATGAGATCGGTGTTCGTCTGAGCGGCAAGATTGTTTTCTTTACAGTAGCTTTCGGGATCAACGTCCTTTTCGATAACTGCCGAAAGAACCTTTTTGCCTGCTGCTCTCGTGATGTCGCCTGAATTCGTCATGGAAATGATCTTTGCAAGCTTTGCAGGATCGATATTGAGCTTATCAATTGTAGTGTTGTTTCTTCTGAGAATACCTGCACAGTCGGTAAGAAGCCAGCCTGCAACCTCCTTCGGATTGCAGCCGAGTTCTACGGCTGTATCGAGAATGTCGCAGAGATTACGTTCCGATGTGAGAGTTTCGGAATCCTTTTCGCTGATGCCTGCTTCAACGTACTGCTCGTACTTGATTTCGGCGGGAACGGGAAGAGCCTCACGGATTTTTTCGATCCACTCATCATCGATGATGATGGGCATGAGGTTGGGATCGGGGAAATAACGGTAATCTGCTGCAGTTTCCTTGTTTCTCATGGGGAAGGTGCGTCCCTTGACGTCATCCCAACGGCGTGTTTCCTGAACAAGTACCTCAGTGTGTCTTTCGAGAGCGTCGATGTGACGTGCCGTTTCGTATTCAATGGCACGTGCTATCGAAGAGAGTGAACTCATATTTTTGATTTCGGCACGTACACCGAGAACATCGCTGCCTTCGGGACGTACGGAAATGTTTACGTCGCAACGCATTGCACCCTCTTCACATTCGGAAATCTTGGCAAAACGGAAGAGAGATTTGAGCTTTTCGAGGTATGCAATAACTTCGTCGCCGCTACGGAAATCAGGTCTGCTGACGATTTCGATGAGCGGAACGCTTGTTCTGTTGAAGTCGACGAGAGAGGTTGCGGTCCAGTCGTCGTGAACGAGTTTTCCTGCATCCTCTTCCATGTGAATCTGCTTGATGCCGATGCTTCTTGTGCCCGACTTGGTGGTAACATCAACGGTACCGTCGATGCAGACGGGGTTGAACCACTGTGTTATCTGATATGCACACGGGAGATCGGGGTAGTAGTAACTCTTTTTATCGAAAGTTGTGTACTGATTTATTTTACAGTTGAGGAGTGTGCCCGCCATTACGGCAAGCTCAACGGCGTGCTTGTTTGTTACGGGGAGCATGCCCGGCATACCGCAGCAAGCGGGACAAACACAGTCGTTAGCCTCGTCGGCAGCCGCGTGACCGCCGCAGGAACAGAAAATTTTTGATTCGGTAGCAAGCTCAACGTGAACTTCGAGACCGATAACTACTTCGTATTTCATTACATAGCCTCCGTTTCTTCAACGCTGTCTGCAAGACTTAAAAGAGTGCCTTCGCAGAAGGAGTCGGCAATAAGCTGAACTCCCTTTGTGACCATGGCGGGAAGTCCCGTAATTGAAGGAACAGCCGTGAAGACCGTTTCTTCGAAAGTTTTAATGAAGGAATCGGAAATGTCGTAGGGCTGATAGCAGGTACGGCTGCAAACGGGAGTAAGGACGGCATTATATGCCGAGAAGAATTCCTTCATGCGGTTAAGAGCAATACGGCGGATACGCAGAGCCTTGTCGTAGCAGTCGTTGTAACGTCCCTTTGAAAGAACGTCGGAGCCGTAAAGTACGGTTGCTTTTGTGATAAAGCCGAAGCCCTCTGTACGGGAATTTACGTAAAGCTCATCGATGTTTTTGTAGTCGGGTGAGCGGTAACCGTATTTTACACCGTCGAAACGTGAAACGTTGTTGCAGGTTTCCGCACAAAGGAGAATCTGCCATGCCGTACGGATTGCGGAAATTTCGGGAAGAGAAACTTCGTCAACCGTAACACCGAGAGAGCGGAGCTTTTCGGCATAGTCGCAAACGTTCTTTCTGACTTCGTCGGAAGCCATATCGAGAAGCTCTTTGACGATACATACTTTCATTCCCGAAACGGAAGAAATTTCATAGTTGTAGGACTCAGAAGGAAGAGAAGTGCCGTCTTTGTTATCGTGTCCCGCAATTACGGAAAGGATTTCCTTTACCTTTTTTGCATTCTTTGCGGAAACACCAATCTGCTCAGCGGAGCAGGCACAGGCAATGATGCCGTATCTTGAAACGGTGCCGTAAGTGGGCTTTATAAAGTCGATGCCGGAAACTGCCGCGGCACGGCGGGGATAGCCGTTGAGGTCGGTGTTGAGAGCAGCGTCGATGCTTCCTTTTGAAATGAGAGAAGCTGCCGCACCGACGAGATTTCCGTTCTCGGTACATTCTCCGAAGAAGGAGGTTTCGCCGAGAAGATCAAGGGAGAATTCACCCGTGTTTGTTTTGCCGCTGATTTCGTAGCCTGCATTCTGAAGACGTACAACGGCCTCGGCGGAGAAGAGCGGTACGAAATTTTCGAGCATACGTGTGCCCGACGAAGCGGGCATATCCTTTAAGAGGATGCTGTCGTCAATTGCGACAGAACCGTTTTTTGCGGATTCGGTAATATAATACTTCATTCTTTCCACCTCACTTTACCAGAATCGGTACCTGCCAGCTGTCCTCGGTGTGTTCGGGAGCACCCTCGAGAAGGCTTTCACGGGAGAACTTCTGATCACGGACATCTTCACGCAGAACGTTTGTCATGGGCTGAACGTGAACCATGATTTCGGTATTTTCGGTATCGATCTGTGACATGGATTCTTCACATTTTTTCATTTCGCCAAAAGCGAAGAGCATCTTTTCCTCTTCTGCTTCTGTAAGGCGGAGCTCATTAAGCTCCGTAAGATCACGGAGTTTTTCTGATGTCATAATAGTCACTCCCATTAAAATTAATCACGGATTCTGATGTTTGCTTCGAGAAGCTGACGCTCTGTGACTTCACTCGGAGCGCCGAGCATGAGATCCTGAGCATTGCCGTTGAGCGGGAATGCAATGACATCTCTGATCGTTTCTTCGTCAGCAAGAAGCATGATGATTCTGTCAACACCGGGAGCCATACCTGCATGAGGCGGAGCACCGTAGTGGAATGCGTTGTAGAGAGCACTGAAACGTGCGGCAAGCTCTTCTTCCGTGTAGCCCGCAATGGCGAACGCCTTCTTCATGACGTTGGGGTTATGGTTACGGACAGCACCCGATGCAAGCTCAATACCGTTACATACAAGGTCGTACTGGTAAGCGAGGATCTCGGTGGGATCCTTTGTTTCAAGAGCTTCAAGACCGCCCTGAGGCATAGAGAAGGGGTTGTGAGTGAAGATGATGTTGCCCGAGCTTTCGTCAAGCTCATACATCGGGAAATCAACGATGAAGCAGAATTCGAAGGAATCGTTCTTGATGAGGTCGAGATTTTCACCGAGCCATGTGCGGATCTGACCTGCAAGACGGTTTACAACAGCTTCGCTGTCGCTGATGAAGAAGAGAGTTTCGCCCTCTTTGACACCGGAAAGCTCAATGATTTCCGCTTTCTGTTCATCGGTGAGGAATTTTTCGATGGGGCCTTTGAAGACGCCGTTGTTGAGTGTGATATATCCGAGACCTTTCATGCCGATGCTCATTGCAAATTTAAGAGAATTTTCGAAGAAGCTTCTGGAACGTCCCGTGCAGTCGGCAACAATGCCTCTGACGGGCTTGCCCTTGAATGCGGGGAAGCTTACGTTAGAGAAGAAATCGGTAAGATCACAGATTTCGAGAGGGTTGCGAAGGTCGGGCTTGTCGGAGCCGTATTTCTTCATCGCATCGGCAAAGGTGATTCTCTTGAAGGGAGCGGAGGAAACACGCTTTGTGGAGAATGTGGTGAAAATGTCGCTGATAACCTCTTCGCAAACCTTGAGAACGTCTTCCTGAGTGGCAAAAGCCATTTCGAAGTCGAGCTGGTAGAATTCACCGGGAGAACGGTCCTGACGTGCATCCTCATCGCGGAAGCACGGAGCTATCTGATAATATTTATCGAAGCCCGAAACCATGAGAAGCTGCTTGAACTGCTGAGGAGCCTGAGGAAGAGCGTAGAACTTGCCCTTATGCTTTCTGCTGGGAACAAGGAAGTCACGTGCGCCCTCGGGAGAGGAAGCTGTCAGAATGGGAGTCTGGATGTCGAGGAAGCCTCTTTCATCCATGAGCTGACGCATTCTGCTGATAACCTTGGAGCGAAGCATGATATTTGAACGGATTTCGGGATTACGAAGATCGAGGAATCTGTACTTCAAGCGGATATCCTCTCTTGTGCCCTTGGAGTCGTTTACGTCGAACGGAAGCATATTGCGGCACGGACCGAGAAGCTCAAGAGTTTCTACGATAAGCTCAACCTTACCCGTTGCGATTTTGTCGTTGACGGTATCTTCGTCACGCTTGGAAACAGTTCCGCAAACGGAGATGACGGCCTCTCTGTTAACACCTTCGAGAAGGCTTTCGTCGTGAATGACTATCTGGGTAATTCCGGTATAGTCACGAAGGTCGATAAAGATAACTCCGCCGTGGTCGCGGATGGATTCAACCCAACCGGCAAGGGAAATTTTTTCGCCGATGTTGTTTTCTCTGATGTCATTACAATAATGAGTTCTGTACATATATGTGCCTCCTAAATAGTATTACAAAATAAAAAGCCCCGAGAATCAGAAAAGATTCTCGGGACGAGTCAACAAAAGTAACCCGCGGTGCCACCCGTATTGATGCGAAGCATCCACTTAAAAATATTGAATTGTGATGACGCCGTGAGAGTGTTCCCGAATTTACTACTCATCTGAAATGTGCTTCCAGTCCACGACACATTATCCCTGTCAGACTTTCCAGGAAAACCGAGTCTCTCACACGTAATTATACAACAAAAAACAGATTTGTCAAGAAAAACTGTTATATTATATGTAATAATTGACAGATTATTCTGTCGGGTGCTACAATGAGTCGGGGTGATGACGTGAAAGTAACTGTATTGATTGAAAATACTGCCTGCCGTGAGGATATTTATGCGGAGCACGGACTGTCGCTTTATATCGAAACCGATACTCGGAAGATCCTTTTCGATATGGGGCAGAGTGATCTTTTTCTGAAAAATGCCGAAAGGCTTCATGTCGATTTGTCGGAAGTCGATTCGGCGATTCTGTCACACGGACACTATGACCATGGCGGAGGACTCGGAAAATTTCTTGAAATCAACAAAAAGGCATCGGTATACCTCAGCCGATATGCTTTCTCCCGTCATCTTAACGCCACGGAAAAATATATCGGACTCGACGTGAATCTCAGAAACAGCGAACGGCTCAATTTTACGGAAGACGAGCCTGTAAAAATCGGGAACATGACACTTTTTTCGTGCAATGACAAAAAACGAAGCTTTGATCTCGGATCGTTCGGACTTTGCGTCATGGATAACGGAAAAATACTGCCCGATGATTTTCGTCACGAGCAGTATCTGCTAATTGAAGAAAACGGTAAAAAAGTCCTTATAAGCGGTTGCTCCCACAAGGGAATTCTCAATATTGCCGAATGGTTCCGTCCCGACGTGCTTATCGGCGGATTCCATTTTTCGAAGCTGGCGCTTTCTGAAACTCTCAAAAGCTATGCAGAATATCTCGACTCATTCGAAACGGTATATTATACCTGCCACTGTACGGGAGAAGAACAGTACCGTTTCATGAAAAAATCAATGAAAAATCTACATTATCTGTCATCGGGAGAAAGTGTGGAAATCTGAACTTATTTTTCTTTTATCATAATGCAGGAATTCGGTTTCATGATGAAATCGAGTTCCTTTTTTATGCCCGTAAAAGAGGCATCGTGGGTGTCATCGAGCAGGTATATTTCGAATTCACCGCACTTTCCGAAATCGGCAAAAAAGCTTTTTTCGTCCGCGGTGTCGCTGTCGGTGTAATAGGTTATAACGGCAGTAACTTTCCCGTTTTCGTCGGTACCGCAAAGAGTGTAAATGTCGTCGATTTCCGTTTCACAGCGTATCTCGCTTTTAAGAGCGTAAAGATGACTGTACCATAAAAACGGATAATACCCCGAAAGCTTCTCAAAGGTATACATATCAAATAGGCCGTTGAAAACACAGGGGCGTGCATCATAATACATAAGCATATCGACGGGAGCTTTCTGACATTCGCTCATAACTGCCATGGTGAAGGCGGCACCCTTCATTGAAATGATGCTTTTGATGCTGTAAATAAACTCATCGGTCCAGCCCCTGACGTAATTCCATTCGTTGAGAATGCTTTCACAACCGCTGTATCCGCACTCATCGAGAAGTGCTTTTATGCGGTAAGCCTTGGATGTTATCCGACCGACTTCCGAAGAATAGATGTGCCACGAAAAGAAATCGAGGGGAACATCCTTTTCTTTCATGTAAACGAGAAAATCCTTTGCCCATTCTTCTTTGCAGGCGAGTGCGGGACCGCCGATTTTAAGATTCGGAAAACAGCCTTTAAGGTGTTTTGCCGTGATTTCGTAAAGCTCAAAGAACTGTAATTTTGTACCGCCCCAGGTGCGTTTGTCAGTTGAATCGTCGGGATCGAGGTCGGCTTCGTTCCATATTTCCCAGTATTGAATATTAAGCTTGAAGCCGTCGGCCCAGCCTTCATTGTAATGACGGATGATGTGTTCGCATATTACTGCCCATTTTTTAAAATCCGAAGGCGGAAGAGTACCGAATTTTTTGATGTATTGTTCGATTTTCTGACCTAAACGGTAGAATGTTTCGGTGCCTGCATCGAGCGTGATGAGAATGTATTCGTCGGTCGTGGCAAAATCGTAGGAGGAAGGATCGTATTCGTCGGCATCGAAATTCGGAAAGATGCCCGTGATGTCGACGGAATGTTCACCGCCGTATGTAGCACAGAAAGCCGCGTCGTGATTTCTGGCGTAGGGGATTTTTGCTTCTTTGTATGCGTCAAAATTTGAACGGTACTGATCGTTTGCGTGTCTTCTGTGGCACGGACCGTTATTTACGGCGTGCATGATTTTGAATTTGCCGACTGCTTTTGAAGTGTCAAACCTTAAAGTTTCCATGACTGAACCTCCTTTTAAATATAATAACATGCACAGACGGATATTGCAAGCACAAAACATATCGGTAAAATGTGAATTTTTTGAGAAAGACGGCAAACAATAGACGGGAGCATACATATTTTTCGGAAAGGATAGCCATATGCAGGACAGAGTCAGGGTAAATCAGGTTATTAAAACGGTCAAAAAGAGCAAGAAAAAGATTTCTTCGGCATACAGGAAGGCGGTGCGGCAAAGAAACAGGACACAGCTTGAAGAGTGGCTGTGTGACAATGCCTATCTTCTTTGCAGGGAGGCCGACGGCATTTGTGATTCGCTGAAAGGTGTGTTGCCCCTGCCCGAGGGAGAGAAGGGTATGCCGAGAATATACGGTTTATGCGAAAAAATTTACGAAGAAGAGAGAATTCTTGATACAAAAACGCTTCTGCAAGCTTTCGGAAAGGAGAAGGTGTCGGGACTCGAAGCAGAGGTTATTCCGATTTTTTTAAGAGCGGTAACGGTGACGAAGGCTTCACAAAGCATAAGTGCCCGAAAGGATGAAGCTGTCGGAATTCTTTCGAAAGCGGTCAGATCCGTGCGTAAATTCCCCGACATTGATTTTAAAAGAATAAACGAAGAGATAAATCCGACAGAAAAACAGCTTATGCGCGATCCTTCGGGAGTTTACGGAAAAATGGATGAGCAGTCGAAGGCGGCATACAGAAATTTTGTGATAAGAAAAGCGATCAAAAAAGGTGTTGACGAAGAAAGACTGGCATTGCAGATAACCGAGGAAGCAAAAAAAGGTACAGACGAACGGTCACGGCACATCGGAAGCTATATTCTGCCTTCGTACAGGAAGACGAGAGGAACGGTTTTTCTGATATCGGAAGCTGTAACGGCACTGCTTGTGTCGGTATTTGTCGGCTATTTTACAAGCTGGTATGTTTCGGTGCTTTCCTTTTTGCCGATTTACAGTATACTTTCGGTTATACTGACGGGAATATCGGTGCGAAAAACAGAAGCAATGAGGCTTCCCGGGATAGAAATAAAAGGTGACATAGATGAGGATAAGGCGACACTGATAACCGTATCGTCACTTTTGCCGTCGGCGGGAAAGACGAAAGAAATGCAAATGCACCTTGAACAGCTTTATATTTCAAACGGAGGAAAAAATGTCAGGGTATGTCTGCTTGCCGATATGAAAAATTCGGGAACACCCGAACGTCCCGAAGACGAAAAGAACATCGAAGCCGTAAAACGTATGATAAAAGAGCTCAACGACAGACACGGCGAAGGCTTCATGGTGGCAATAAGACCGAGAGTATATGCAAAGACGGAAGGCTATTTTTCGGGTTGGGAAAGAAAAAGAGGCGCAATAACACAGCTTGTCAGGGAAATAAAAGGAGAAAGCGGAGGTTTTTTGTGTCTTTACGGAGATATAAAGAAGCTTGGCAGCACAAAATATCTGCTTGCACTTGACAGCGATACGGATCTTCCGTTTGACAGCGTGCGAAGACTTGTATCCGTTGCGGAACATCCGCTCAACAAGCCGCTCATCGACAAAGAGGAAAAAGTTGTTAAGGCAGGCTACGGAATACTTGCACCGAGAGTTTGCTGTGACATATCGTCGGCAAAAACGCATTTTTCAAAGATAATGTGCGGTGACACGGGATTTTCGTCATACAGCAACATTGTATCGGAAAGATATCAGGATCAGTTCGGAGAAGGTATTTTTTCAGGTAAGGGACTTATAAATGCAGATGCTTTTTATGCCGTTCTCAACGACACTCTTCCCGAGGGCAGGATTTTAAGCCACGACATCTTAGAGGGAGGATATCTTCGGTGCGGATTTGTTTCCGACGTGCAGGTTACCGACGGTTTTCCCAAGAATCAGAGAATATATTTTGACAGATTGAGTCGATGGATAAGAGGTGACTGGCAGAATCTCAGCTTCATATTTTCAAAAAATCCTCTTAATGCACTTTCAAGATTCAAGCTCTACGACAATATCAGAAGATCGTTGACACCCGTTATAAGTCTTGCGGGACTGTTGATCTGTGCATTTCTTCCGGAAAGAGAAGCCGTTATCATCGGAACGGTGTGCATTCTCGGTGCTGCTAACGGAAATTTTTATTCGGCACTCGGAACGCTTTTTTCGGGCGGAATGGAGATGCTGTCAAGGCTTTTTTATTCGGGGGTTATACCTGCATCTCTTGCGGGATTTTCGAGAGGCATCGTTATGATAATGATGCTGCCGATAAATGCAATTAAGTCGGCAGTGTCAATAGCACTTGCACTCTGGAGAAGCTTTATAAGCAAGAAGAGATTACTCGACTGGACAACCTTTGCACAGTCGGGAAACAGTGCCTCAAAGAGAAAGGATCTTTCGGACTGTCTTTTGATTGCAACGGTGGCATCGGTGCTTTTTGTATCCGAGAATCCCGTTCTGAAGCTGTTTTCCGTACTGTTTCTTGCGGACATTCCGTTTCTTTTACTGTCGGGAAGGGAAAAGAAAAAGGCTTCGCAGAGTATCGGCTATCTTGACAGAGATTTTCTCGTATCGTCGGTGGCGGCAATGTGGAGTTTTTTCGAGGAGCAGTGTAATGAAAGAAACAACTTCCTTCCGCCTGACAATGTTCAGGAAACTCCCGTGTACAGAGTTGCGCACCGAACATCTCCGACCAATATAGGACTTGCGCTTCTGTGTGTGCTTTCGGCAAGGGATTTCGGATTTATCAACAGTTCCGAAATGTGCGAGAGTCTTCGAAAGATGTTTGAATCGGTGAAAAAGCTCAAAACGTTCAAAGGAAACCTTCTCAACTGGTATAATACGGAGAATTTGAAGCCGTTGAAGCCCGAGTATGTATCCACGGTTGATTGCGGAAATTTTCTCTGCTCTGTCAAAACGCTCAGAGAGGGACTCTTCGAATATATTTATGAAGAGCCGGAATTGTCGGAAATCATAGATATTATCGATGAAATCGAAAAAAACAGCGATCTCAGTGTCTTTTACAACGAGCAGAGAAAGCTTTTTCATATAGGCATCGAAGCGGATACGGGAAAGCTCTCCGATTCATATTACGATTTGCTGATGAGTGAATCGAGAATGACAAGCTATTATGCAGTAGCAACCGGAACGGTGCCGAAGGAGCACTGGGCTGCACTTTCGCGAACGATGAGCAGACGGGGACGCTTTACGGGGCTTGTGTCGTGGACGGGAACAATGTTTGAATATTTCATGCCGTATATTTTCTTGCCGAGTGAAGAGGGAACGCTGTGCTACGAAGCGCTTAAATACTGTGCCTGGTGTCAGAAAAAGAGAGTGAAAAACGGTATGCCGTTCGGAATGTCGGAAAGCGGATTTTATGCGTTTGACCGAGATTTCAATTATCAGTACAAGGCACACGGAGTGCAGAGCCTCGGACTCAGACAAGGACTTGACAGCGAAACCGTCGTATCTCCGTATTCCGGCTTTCTTCTGTTGCCTTTGGAAACGGGCAGTGCGGTAAAAAATCTTCGTCTGCTTGAAAAAATGAACATGTTCGGAAGATGGGGATTTTATGAAGCAATAGATTTTACGAAGTCGAGGACTAACGGAAGAAAATATGCGGTTGTGAGAAGCTATATGGCCCATCATGTCGGAATGAGTATGCTGTCGGCGGAAAATGCGCTGAAAGACGGAATAATGCAGAAAAGATTTATGAGAAACACCGACATGAAGTCGGCAAAAAGTCTTCTCAGCGAAGGGATTCCGACAGATGCGTATGTTTTTGAGGGAACAGCCGTCAGGGATGTACAGACGGTCAGAGAGAGAAACGGTTTTACGAAACGTGAAGTCAGAACGGTGACTCCTCTGGAGCCGACGGTTAAGGCGGTGACAAACGGTGAACTTACACTTGTGATGTCGGATGTGGGTGCATCTGTTTCATATTACAGAGGAATGTGTCTTTTAAGGCACAGTAAAGATCTTCTGAGAGATCCGTCGGGAGTGATCGTTGCCGTAAAGGACGGAAAAACAACACTTTGTGCAACCGCAATGCCGCGCTACGAAAAAGGAAACGGTAAATGCGTGTTCTCGGGCGGAGATATTATTCACAAATCTGTGAAAAACGGTGTGGAAATAAGGGTGAGAACAAGCGTTCATCCGACACTTGCGTGTGAACAGAGGGTTATAACAGTAAAAAATCACAGACAAAAGGCTTTTGACGGCATTCTGACCGTATACGCGGAGCCTTCTCTGAATTCCTTCGGGGCGGAACAGAGTCACCGTGCATTTTCAAAACTTTTTATTTCGGAAAAGCATGACGAAAAAAGCAAAATTACCGTTTACGGAAGAAAAGACAGAGAATCGGGGCAGGGAGTCTATCTTGCAATCGGATTTCTCAGGAATACGGAATTCACCTGTGAGAGGTCAAAAATCAATGTTCTGAGAAGCGGATACGGAAAAGATTCGTTTTTAGACAGTGAATTGCACTTAAAAAATTCCGATGGAGATACCGACTGCTGTTATGCCGCAGAAATAAAGCTTCACATTCCGCCGAAGAGCACAGCCGAACACGTTTTATTGATGACGGCGGCTTCTTCGGCGCAGGAATCCGTAAATAAGCTTCTGACAGTCAGAAAAAATAACGGTATTCGTGAGAAAAAAGGGGCAAAGGGGCTGTTTCCCGAAGGTGTGATTGAGTCGGTGCTGACGGAAAAGGTGCTTCCGTCAATTGTTTTCGGTGTGACGGGAAGGACAAAAGAGAAAATCTCCTCCATGCCGTATGAGAAGCTGTGGGCATTCGGAATTTCGGGTGACGATCCGATTTTGTATACGCAGACAGACAGTGCAGATGAAGTTTCGAAAGTTGTGCCCTGTATAAAGACTGTCAGAAGACTTCGCACGTCGGGAATAATGTGTGATCTTGCGATAGGATATCATGAAGGCGGAGATTATAATTCTCCGATAATGACGGCGCTCAGAAAAGCGATTGAGAGCGAATTCGGAACATTCGGAAGCGGAGAAAACGGCATATATCCTATTAATCTGAAACAGTTTTCGGATGAAGAAGAGGATTTTTTGAAATCGGTGGCAGTGTTCAGATTTGACAGAGCATTCAGCGGAGAAAATGAACAGAAAGAGCCGTTTGTAAAAGCTGAGATCAATGACACGAAAACAGATAAAAATGTAAAGCAGTATAACTTTACAGACGGGGTTATAGAGATCAATAAATGTGGCAAAAACCCTTATTTACCATGGTGTTTGACGATTTCTAATAAAAACTTCGGAACTTTGGTGTCTGACAAGGCTTTGGGCTTTACATGGGCTATAAATTCAAGGGAGAATAAGTTGACTCCGTGGTACAACGAAGTAGCGTTTGACAACCGGGGAGAGATGCTTTTAGCATCGGTAAACGGTAAGATTTATGATATCCTGAGAAATTCGAAAGCTCATTTTTCTCCCCGGAAAGCAACGTGGGAAGGTCGTGCGGAAGATCTTGTTTTCGAAACCGAAGTTACCGTGGGAGAAAGGGCACTGTGCAAGAAGTGCAAGGTGAAAGTGACCAATTCGGGAAGCGAAGCAGCAAAAATCAGCCTGATCTACTATGCGGAACCCGTCCTCGGGGTGGACAGAAGCAAATCGGGGATGATGAAGATAAAAAAGCTGCCCGACGGAATGCTGTTTAGCTCGGGGGCGTCACCTGTTACGGGATACGGATCATTACGGCTCAAAGGCGGTGCGGATATTTGTGTTACAGACCGCGGGAGCGTTCTGAAGGGCGATTTTTTGTCCGAAAAACAAGGGAACGACTGTATAGCGACGGGAAAGAGATTTTTGCTTGAAAAAGGTGATGCAAAGGAGCTGTTTTTTACCCTTTCGTGGGGAAAAACAGAAAAAAGTGCCCTCCTGATGCCTGAATTTGAAGAAGAAGAAAGAAAATATCCGCGATTAACGGTAAAGAGCAGTCATCCCGACTTTGACAGAATGGTAAACACGTGGCTTCCGTGGCAGATTAAGTCATGTCGTATACAGTCGCGTACAGGTTTTTATCAGTGCGGAGGCGCGTGGGGATTCAGAGATCAGTTGCAGGATGTTTCATCCCTGATGTTTACGGATCCGAAACTCGTGAAGGCTCACATTGCGCGATGTGCCGCGGTGCAGTTTTCGGAAGGCGATGTCCTGCACTGGTGGCATGCCTTACCGAGGGCATCCGGCAGAATAAAAGGAGTAAGAACGCGGTACAGCGACGATCTTTTGTGGTTGCCCCTCGTGGTGAGTGATTATATTAAAAATACAAGGGATATTGATTTTCTTTACACAGAAATACCGTATCTTGTGGGAGATGAATTATCCGAAGGTGAAAACGAGAGATACTTTTCACTGGAGAGAAGTGATTTCAAGGAGCCTCTCATTGACCATTGCCTGAGGGCGGTTGAAAGGTCGTTGAAAACGGGAGAACACGGTTTATCTCTTATCGGCTCAGGTGACTGGAATGACGGTTTCAACAATATCGGACCTAAGGGCAAGGGAGAGAGCGTCTGGCTCAGTATGTTCCTGATAATCGTGCTCAAACGCATGAAAGAATTGTGTTCTCTGTGTAAAAGAGAGGACAGAACGACCGAATACGATGAGATAATTTCATCGCTCATGAAATCGATCGACAAAAATGCCTGGGACGGTGACCGTTACGTGCGTGCATTCACCGATGACGGCGCCGTGATAGGAAAAATTGACGGAAAAACCCCGAAGGAATGCGAAATTGACAGTCTTCCGCAGTCATTTTCGGTTTTCGCCGAGCTTCCCGACAGGGAGAGAGTAAAAAAAGCGCTTGAAACAGCAGTCAGAGAACTTGTCGACGAGGAAAAAGGCATTATTAAACTGTTGGCGCCTCCGTTTACCGATAAAGGAAAGCGGGTGGGTTATATAACGGCATATCCTCGGGGAATCAGAGAAAACGGCGGACAGTACACACATGCGGCGGTGTGGCTGTGTGCGGCACTCATAATGTTCGGAGAAACGGAAAAAGGGTACAGCTTGCTCAGAATGTTGAATCCGTCATATTTTTGTGAAGATGAGGACCGTTTAAAGCGATACGGAGCCGAACCGTATGCTTTGGCGGGGGATATTCCGCTGTCGGATAAGGCGCGCGGGTGTACAGGTTGGAACCTTTACACGGGATCTGCATCGTGGTATTACCGTACTCTGACGGAGGTGGTGCTGGGGCTTCGATTTGAGGGCGAAAAACTGTATATCAATCCCTCTGCACCGAAGGAGCTGTATCCCTTGGAAATCAAGCTGTATAAGGATTCGTGGCATATTTCGATAAAATCGGCAGGGGCAGAAGCGAGAAGACTTTTTGTTGACGGAAAAGAGTGCGAATATGTGACTCTCGACGGAAAAAATCACGTTGCCGAGCTGAAAATCTGACTTAATCGTCGTAAGGTGGATTTACTTTACGACGATTAATGTATTTTTGGAAGAAAAAACAAAAATTTAAAAAAATATGTCAAAAACACTATACATTTATAATATAATGTGATATAATATATGCATGGAGTTTATCAAAACGACTTCTTCGGGCATTTTTTTACATAAAAGGTTTTTTCAGCGTCTTATAATGGCATATCGGAAAAATACGCTTGATGTATTTGACTAAAAATAACTATCTCTTTTGTGTAAAATGTATAAACTGTCTTTTTAAACTTAAAACTTATTGACAAACGGTTGCATTTGGATTATATTAAATGTAACCGTGATAGTGGCACTGTATCATTTTATGCCCGAAAGCGTATTTCGCCTGTTCGAAAGACGTGGATTTTACGATAAGTGTCAACAATTTAACCGGCCTACATATATACATTGCAAAGTGAAGGGAGTGGGGCATTGTACGTTGCCCGAAGGGTGACGGAAGTAATATTTTTTATCGGTTTCGGATACTCTATACAGATAATGTATCAAATAATTACGGAGGTGTAAACTTTGAGAAAATTCAGTAAAATTCTCAGCGTTCTTTTAGCAATGGTGCTTGTATTCTCATCGTTCTCAATCGGTGCAGAGGCAGCTTACAGTGCTTATAAGGACAGCGCAATCACAAGCTACGACTCAGTCGACAAGCCCATCCTTACTACAGAGCAGTACGGATCCATGGCACTTGACGAAGTTGACCGTATGCTTGCAGAAGAAAACATGCTTATCGAGTACGATTTGGCAGGTCTTCTTACAATCAAAGCAGATATCACATCTGTAGACGCGGCTCTCACTTCGGTCAGAGAGCTCTGGAAGGAAGTAGAACCCCTGCTCAGCGTTATCGGCGGTGACGTTCCCGACCTTGACGTTAGTGCAGTTCTTAATGCTCCTCTCAGAACGGACGACGGCTACACGGATCTCGACATCGTATTTGCATTGTTCCAGTTCCTTGCAGACAATGCTGATGTTGTAGCAAAGGTACCTTACGGCAGCCCCGAAAACGGCGGTCTTGACCTTGGTATTCTTGCAGGATTCGTAGACATTTCTGAATTCCTTGACATTCCTCTTCTTGCTAAGGAAGCACTTGCAGAGCTTGTATGGCCGAGCGTTGACGAAGATGATCTCGACCTTACACTTACAATTGACGAATATGTCAGCACATTCATTCAGCTTGTAGCTTCCGGTGAATATGATCCCGAGAAGAGCAACACGATCAACAAGATTTCCAAGTACATCCAGGAATACGTTCCCGGCATCGAGAAGGAAATCGACGTTCTCAACGATTCCGTTTACGACATCGTAGAGAAGGCGGTTCGTATCGCTATCAACAGCGTTGGTGTACCTCTTGCAAATGAAAAGCTCAGAAAGACTATCCGTGAGCTTTGCGGCGTTGAGTACACACTTATCGGCAGAGATGAAAACGGCGAAAAGATTTATGAAGAAGACGAATCCAACCTCAACGGTTATGCAAATCTTCTCAACATCGACTTCAAGCTTGGCGAGTACGACATCTCCGGCTGGGGTGATGAATCCTTCGTTGAGCATCTCAACGATGTTCTCGGCTTCGTAGTTGAAGCTGCTATCAATCCCAACATCGATATCACATGGAGCTACGCGAACGGCAACGAAGACATCATCCCCAACGTCATCAAGATTGCCAAGGAAGTTCTCGCACAGACGGGCGACGAGTTCTTTGCAAGCTATGTTGAAGTTCTCGACAAGGAAACTCTCGACAAGATGACGGACGAAGAGTTCGTTGCATATCTTCTCAGATCCACTGTAAACGGCTCTATCGACAACGTTTATGTTCCCAGCACATGCACATCTACAATGGCAGTTCTCTTCGAAACAATGAAGGGCATTGCAGCAACAACAGTTCCCTCTCAGGATTACTCAGATCTTGAAGTAAACCTTGAAAGCGTTATCAGAATGCTTCTTGATATGGGCGCATACGGACTTAACCAGATCACAAACCTGAATCTCGAATACGGCCTTTCGGCTGATGATTTCGCAGATGCAGCCATGAACTGGATCGTAGAAAACTACGGCGGTTTCGTATCGGAAGTTGAAGGCGACGGTTGGGAAGCTCTCAGCTACGTAATCTTCAGCATCATCCCCTCCAACTGGCTTCCCTACACAGAGGACGGCAGTGAAAGAAATAACCTCTACAACATCCTCTTTGAAGATATTGTAGAAAACATTCTTAACCTTGACCTTGCAGCATTCCTCGATCTCTTTGCAGAGAATCCCGACGGTGAGCTCAACGGCACAATCGTTCAGGTACTTCTTGGCAGAATCGTAGGCATCATCAACTACGTAATCCCCGGTGTATTCCCGGAAGATCACGATTACAGCACACTTGAAGGCCTTCTTGATCCGGACTTCCTCAGTGCACTTCTTTACAACCTTCTCACAGGTCTTAACGACAGATCGGCTGATCTCGCAGTATCGCTTCTTCCCTTACTTTGCTCGATACTCGATCTCAGCTCTCCCGCAGAGTTCGGCTATCCCTACGTAAGCCTTCCCGAAACTCTTGATCCCACATTTGTTGATTCATTCTATATGTTCAACGAATCCAGCGGTATCAACACAAATGCAACTGACAAGTACGGCAACACTCCCCTCGAGCCCGACCAGTTGTACAAATACTACATCCGTTCAGTAGAAACAACTCAGATTGCATATTCATTTGATGATGAAGGAAACCTCATCGTTGAAGAAACAGAATCTCCCATCGGAGTTTATCCGGACGGCGACGTATTCATCAACGGTGGTACAGCTCAGACCTTCCAGTTTGAAGGCACACCTGTTCAGGATACAGTTCTTAAGGTTACAATCACTTACGACGTATACGAGGAATCAGGCAGCCAGATGACAACTGAGCCCCTTGTAACAACATGCTACTCCTACGTATCATCCGAACCGGATGACGGCAGTGAGTCTAAAAAGGCAGACGCTAACCCCTCGGGCAACCTCCACCTTATCTATTACGATAGTGCTGTTTATATACCGGCAGGCTCCAAGGCATCAAAACTCGGCAGTATCGAAATGGATATCCAGAGAAACAACTCCGGTAAGTCTTCCACACATACTCTTGACGCTTATGTTGAGATTGACTATGTTAATGTAGACGAAAACCTTGCGGCACTCGGCGTCGAAGGCAACGTTGAAGACTACTATGTCGAAACTAACCATCGTGGCGGTGTTTATGAATACAGCCCGTATATCGTAACAGATCCCGATGCAATCCTTGAAGAAGAGCTGTATACAAACACTCTTTCTATTACGGCATCTGCAACACAGGAAGACGATGAATCGATCAACTTCCAGCAATTCATTTATGTATACAATGACTACGGTCTTCCCGGAATGGTAGAATCCGCAGTTGCTTCTGATAGACAGAAGTCCAGCTACAACATGGATGAGTACGAAACAGCTTATGTTGATTACGCAACGCGTGTAGAGATCCTTGCAGAGGATCCCGAATACAAGTTTACTGAAGACGACGAAACAGTCGAAACGGTATACGGCGAAGACGTATGGGCAGAATACGAAGCAGCACTTGCATATGCAACCTCTATCGTAAACCGTCCCAGACTCGTTAACACATTCAGAGAAACACACGCAGAACGTTACTTCGATGCAGCAGTTGCACTTTACAATGCAATTCAGAAGCTTGAAGACGGCTCCGTATCGAGCGGTGCAGCAGGTGTTAAGGCGACTCTCGAAAAATTCGTACCCGATGACTCCTACCTTGTAACAGACGAAGACGGCAACCCCGTACTCGACGAAGACGGCAACCAGAAGACAGCTGAATATGATTATGACGATCCCAGACATACATATTTCGGCAGAGAAGACTACATCGGTTACACATACAGCAACTTCAAGGAAGAAAAAGAAGATGCTGAAGACATCATCGACACATGGCTTGAAGGCGGCGACGTTGAGTCTATCAAGGCTGCATATGCAGAGCACAGACTGAACCTCTACGGTAGCAGACTTATCAGAGTTCGTGCATACACGACTCACCTTGTAAACGAAATCGCAGTTGCAACCGCAACATACGAGGCAGGCAAGGGCGATTACAGCACAGAATCCTGGGAAGCATTCACAAAGGCATATGCATTTGCACAGACAGTAGCAGCAGAGCCTATCGGTGAAGTTATCGAAGGTACAGAAAACCTTGAGGGCGACGGACTTCGTCAGACAAAGGTTAACGAAGCACTTTCTCAGCTTGTTTCCGCACGTAAGCGTCTTGTTGTCGGCACAGCAACAGAAACTGTTGACTATGCACAGCTCATCGCAGCTATCGACGAAGCAAGAGAAACTTACAGAGCAGGCAACGACGGTGTATACTCTGAGCTTTCATGGAAAACATTCGAGGCAGCTTATGAAGCAGCTATCGACCTTCGTGATGCTAACCTTGAACTCTCCGATGAAAATCAGGCAGCAGTCAACGAGGCAGCAACAGAGCTCAGCAACGCATTCGCATCTCTCGAGCCCGCAGAAGAAAGCAGCTACTACTTCGATGAGGGCACAACAATTGAGGCTGTTAATGTAGATGGATACGACTATGTTGTAGGTCTTGATATGTACTATCCGTACCTTGAAGGCTGTGTTTATACAACAGGCACATATTCTTATGAAATCATCCTCAATGATATGGATTTAGAGTCTACAGGTGCTGTTCTCAACATCTATGACGGCGATGAACTCGTTGAATCACTTACATTGGTATGGTTCGGTGATATCAATGGTGATGGTACGATGGACTCAACTGACATCTCACTCATCATCGCTGCAATGACATACGAGCCCGAATGGTCCTGGTATTCACCTTCTGAAACACCCCAGGGATTTGCAGCCGACGTAAACTTCGACTATATGATTGACTCATCTGACATCGCTGTTATTATCGATGGTATGACGATGGGTGCAATTGAACAGATTCCCTTGCTCTGAGTTGTTTCACTATCTTAACGATTAATTTACGCTTGCCGACCGCTTGTCGGTCGGCAAAAGTAAAGATTAAACAGGAGGAATTAGAATGAAATTTGTAAAAAAGATTGCAGTAGTTCTGCTTGCGATCCTCCTTGTTCTTTGTAGCGCTTCGATCGGTGTTTCTGCAGAAGGTGAAACGGGTT
>JAZSPN010000025.1:0-4616 GCA_045537495.1 Acutalibacteraceae bacterium | reverse complement strand
AAAAAGAAAAACAAAAAGACATCGGCATGATCCTCATGGGATTTTCCGTACTCATGGTGGGCATGGACACCATGTCTGATGCCGTTTCGGGACTCAGCGATATACCGCAGTTCAGAGAGATACTGACTCTTTTCAGCAATCCCGCATTCGGTGTTCTTGCCGGTGCGCTTCTCACAGCTATCGTTCAATCTTCATCCGCTTCTATCGGTATTCTTCAGGCACTTTCAAGTACCGGTGTCATGTCATACAGCACGGCAATGCCTATCATCATGGGACAGAATATCGGTACTTGTATCACCGCACTTCTCTCATCTGTCGGCGCTAATAAAAACGGTAAGCGTACAGCTCTCGTTCACCTGTATTTCAATGTATTCGGCGTCGTTGCATGGATGATAGTCTATTACGGTCTCGGAGCTGTTCTGATAGGAAACGAAACGCTTGATATTTTTGCAATTGCGGATAACACGCACATCAATATGTGGGGAATCGCCGCCACACACACGGTATTCAACATTTTCACCGTTGGTGTTTTAATGCCTCTTTCAAAGCTTCTTGAAAAAATTGCTCTCGCCTCCATTAAGGGTGACGACAAGAAGGGCGATAAATTCACAAGCATGCTTGACGACATTCTTCTCGACACTCCCAGTGTTGCAATAGAGAGAAGCTATACCGTCGCAAACGAAATGTCACATATTGCATCGAAATCAATCGGTAATGCGATGTCGCTGTTTACAAAATATGACTCAAAGATATCCGATTCGATTCTCACCGACGAAGCTACCGTCGATACATACGAAGACGCTCTCGGCTCCTACCTCGTAAAGCTTTCCGCAAAAAGCATGACCGAGGTTGATGACCACAACGTCACAAAGCTTCTCTATATCATCGGCGACTTCGAAAGAATCTCTGACCATGCAGTAAACCTCGTTGAATCCGCTCAGGAAATCAAGGATAAAAATCTCGCCTTCTCAAACGAAGCCATCGCGGAGCTTTCGACCATGTTTGCCGCTGTCGGTGAAATCGTAAGGATAACCGAAGAATCTTTTGTAAACCTCGACTTTGAATCGGCTCTTTCCGTCGAACCTCTTGAACAGGTTGTTGACGACTTAAAAGAACAAATCCGCCTCAGACACATTGCAAGACTTCAGAAAGTCGAATGTACCATAGAGCACGGATTTGTATTGTCTGATATTCTGACTAACCTCGAAAGAGTTTCCGATCACTGTTCGAATATAGCGGGCTGTCTTCTCGAAATGTCGCAGAAAACATCTCTTGACCTTCACAATTATCTGAGTGAACTCAAAAAAGACGGAACTGCATACAACGAACTGTACAAGAGCTACTCTACCAAGTACTCACTCTCCTGATTTTCCGTCCTTGACATTTGTGTCGATGCTCTTTCCGAACACGAAATACCTCTGGAACAGGAATTCCGTCACGAGATTTAAAATCATTGTGACCGCCAGAACAATGTAATTTATAAACCTTAAATCTGCAAACTGATTTGAAGCAACATTTCCAAGCCACGTTGAAACGGGTGTAAACACAAGGTAGTAACCGAACACCTTTAACATGGCAACGGGAATGTTGCTTGCTGATTTAAAGGTGAATTTTCTGTTCAGCGTGAAATTCCAGAGAATCGACAGTATCAGCGACGGAAGATACGACACGTAATACGTCGGATGGAATAACGTATCTATCAGCGTGAATGATACCGTCTGAATTATTCCTGCCGAACAAGACAGCAGAACGAACTTAATTACTCTTATGAGTTCGGATTTATTTTTCATTCATGTCACCTCGCACATCTGTTTGCTACACCCGCAAGGAGTGAGTAGCCTCTTGCCTCGTACAATTCACTAACGGTTACAAGCTCCCACCCGTCCTCTGTAAGAGTTGCAGCAATCTCTTCAAAAGCCTCGGCGGTAACCTCGTAAAGATCGTGCATCAGCACAATGTCGCCCGGCACCACGTAACTCAGAACGCTGTCCACTATGCTGTCAATGGCGCTGTTTCTTTCTTCTTCGCTGCGGATAACGTTCGGCTTATCCTTTTTCGACCAGTCGAGCGTATCTATCGACCAGTAAACAAGCGGTATTTCTATCGTTGAACGTATAAGACGCGTGTTGTCGCCGTAGGGAACTCGGAAAAGCTCAGGCGTTATGCCGGATACCTCTCTTATAACATTCTGGGAAAGCTCAAACTCGTATTTTATCTCGTCGGCTTCCATTTTTTCGAAATCCTTATGAGAGTACGAATGATTTCCTATCTGACATCCGAGCTCTTTCATTCTGTCAAATATTACGGTTTTGCCGTATGACGTATTTCCGAGCACAAAAAACGTTGCCCTGCCGTTATACTTTTCGAGAATATCAAGTATCCGCGGTGTAACCGTCGTACTCGGTCCGTCATCAAACGTAAATGCGACTATTTTCTGATCAATCCCGGAATAAGAAGGCCTCTTTTTCGGCAAGGTAGCGGATTCCGTCACCAAAGCAGTCGTTTCCTCGGCGGTCGTCAATGTTTCCGCTTTTTCGGTTGCAGTTTCCGTAACCCTTTCTGTTTCGGAAATACTGCTGAGCGTTTCGTCTTTTTGGAGAAAAGCATCTGTTTCGTCAAGTCGGTCACCGAAGAAAACCAGTATAATCAGAAACACCACCGACAGTGACAGACAAAAAGATGCTATTGTGATAAGTGTTTTATTTTTCATTAATATCTCTTTCGTAATTCAACGGCAAAAGACCAAAGCCTTTTGCCGTTATCTTTTTATAAGGTTAATGCTTTTTCACCGCTTATTCTGCCACTCTTTACATCCTCGAAAAATGTGGAATTAGAAGGCACAACAAACTTGATACCCTTCTCGATAATCTCCATCGTACAGTCGGTAACGATCTCGCATTCGCCGTCAACATTGACAACGGCGGGAACCTCGGCGTGAACGGTAATCTTTTTGCCGCGCACAAATCTCGTGAAATCCCAGTCGAGATGCTGTCCTTTTTTGTACTTTCCGAGGAGCGTCAGAAGCTTTAATCTGCTGACCTTCTTTTTGACAACAACGATGTCGAGAAGTCCGTCATTCGGCATTGCAAGAGGTCCGCCCATGTAGCCGCCGCCATACCAGCGTGAGTTGCCGACAAAGCAGAAAATAACCTTCTCGGTAATAGGCTCACCGTCATCGATGCTTACGGTGAAAGTGTTCTCGACCTTGTTCATAAGTGCCCATACCGCGGCAACGGAATATGCCATTTCACCACTGACCATGGGAAGCTTCTTGAAATCGGACTGCTTCTTGCAAACCTCGGCATCCATTCCCATGGAACACTCGTTTATGGCTATTTTGTCACCGCACTTGATAAGATCAAGCTCGATGACAGTTCCGTTCACCTGAGCTTCAACGTTGCAAAGCTGTTCCTTCGTTCCGAAAAGCCTGATGAAGTCGTTTCCCGATCCGAGAGGGATTACCGCGACCTCGACATTGTCAAACGTGTATGCCCCGTTGACGACCTCGAAAAGCGTTCCGTCACCGCCACAAGCATAAAAACGGATATACTCGCCCTCCGCGGCCCTTTTTTTGACAAATTCCAGACCGTCGTTGGGAGCCTTCGTTATGTAAATCTCGTAATCGAGAGAGTTCTTTTCACAGTATTCTTTTATCTGCGGTAAGATTTTCCGGGAATCTCTGCCTTTTTTTCCCGAGGTAGGATTTACTACAAACACATGTTTCATAAGCTAACCTCACTTAAAGTACATATAAAGATCACATTTTATCATACCGTTATAAAGCTTACGGCGTTTATCCGCCTTTCTGCCGAAGGATTTTTCGAACGTTTCCGAAGGACAGATAATGCTGTACGACCACCCTTTTTTGCGCTCGAAAACCTTTCCCATATCGCGGTACAGATTTTCCGCCTCGTTGATGTCGAGTAATCTCTCGCCGTACGGCGGATTACAGATGACGGTGCCTTTTTCCGTTTTCGGCGCAAAATTTCTGATATCGGCAACGGAAAAGTGTATCTTGTCAAGCACCCCGGCACGCATGGCATTCGATTTTGCAAGCTCGATGACCGAAGCATCAATGTCGGATGCAAAGCACTCGAAGTCACAGTCACGCTTTTCGAGTTCTCTCGCTCTTTCACGCTCTTTTTGCCATACCGACTCGTCAACGGTATCCCATCTCTCTGCCGAAAAGTGCCTTCTGACACCGGGAGCTATGTTCATCGCCATCATGGCGCCTTCTATCGCAATTGTTCCCGATCCGCACATCGGATCGTAAAGAGTGTGGTACGGTCTGAGCTTCGAAACGTTGCAAAGTGCCGCCGCCAGAGTTTCTTTGAGCGGTGCATCGGCAGCTTCAAGACGGTAGCCTCTCTTGTGAAGTCCTCTGCCCGACGTGTCTATAAGAAGACTTACCTTGTCCTTCATGATGGAAAACTGGATCTGGTGCACAGGTCCCGTTTCCTCGAACCATTCAATCCTGTATTTCTTTTTAAGACGTTCAACTATCGCCTTCTTTATGATGGACTGACAGTCGCTGACGGAAAAAAGTGCCGAGTTGATGGAATATCCCTTGACGGGAAAAGCATCCTCCGACGGTATCCACTCCTCCCACGGAAGTG
>JAZSPN010000130.1:0-39103 GCA_045537495.1 Acutalibacteraceae bacterium | reverse complement strand
GCTCCGTACAGCTACACTCCTCAGAGAATCGTTTCCATGCTCCAGACCTGTTGCGAAAGAGGCGGAAACCTGCTTTTGAATGTCGGCCCCATGCCCGACGGCTCCGTTCCTTCCGAGGTTATTGAGCCTATGACGAAGGTTGGCGAATGGCTTTCCGTAAACGGCGAAGCCGTTTACGGCTCTCTCACCAAAACTTACGGAAATCAGAATCAGGCAAACGGCATTTCACGTCCCAGCACAAAAGGCAACGATGTCTATATGTGGAACAAAATATGGAGTCCTTCTCCCGACGGAACGATGGCTTGCGGAGGCTTCTCGAATGCCCCCGAAAAAATCAGCTTCATCGACGGCACTCCGATTGAATTTGAGCATCGCGGTCACCGCATAATTCTCAAAGGTCTTCCTCTTGAAAATCCCGACAAAATCCTCGGAATTCCGCTTATCAGGATGACTTTCCGGGAAACACCCGCCTACCGCTTTGCATCCTACTTCCCGCAGCTTAACAAAGGCCGTCAGGTCGACGAAATAAAATAAGATTCAAGCAGTTGCCTTCCGTTGATCGCAACTGCTTTTCCGTTATAAATTTTTACCAAGTTTTTGTTGTACTGCAACGCAAAATGTGATAAAATAAAAGGTAATTTATAAGAAGGGTAACTGCCGATGAAAACAAAACGTTCATTTCCGATGGTTCTCGTTACGAGAAAAGCGGAAAAATCAATAAAAAGCGGACATCCGTGGGTATTTTTTGACGAGATTACCGACAGCTTCGGCGACATCAGCAACGGTTGTATTGTCGATGTCGTTTCCGATAAGGGTACATATCTCGGAAGCGGACTTTTCAGCGAACACAGCAAAATCCGTGTCCGTATTCTCTCACAAAATGCCAACGACAAGTATGATTACGCATTCTTTTTAAGGCGCATCCGTTACGCGGTAGATTGCCGTCACAGCATAATGGGTGACGATTTTTCTGCCTGCCGTCTGATTTTCGGTGAGTCCGACGGTCTGCCCGGTCTTACCGTTGACAGATTTTCCGACGTATGTGTAGCTCAGGTCATGTCCTTCGGAATGGAACAGCGTAAAGACGATCTTTACAAGGCACTTATAACGGTTATGTCCGAATACGGTGTTTCAATACGGGGAATTTTCGAACGCAACGAAGCCTCCATGCGTGAACAGGAGGGACTCAATCCGTTCAAAGGCTGGTATATGCCCGAAACCGTCGAAAATCCCGAAAATACCACCGCTTTAATTACCGAAAACGGCATCACCTACACCGTCGATTTTGAAAACGGTCAGAAAACGGGCTTTTTCCTCGATCAAAAATATAACCGTCTTGCGGTTTCAAAGATTGCAAAGGGACGCAAGGTTCTCGACTGCTTCACTCATACGGGCTCCTTCGCTCTCAACGCGGCAAAAGGCGGTGCCGAAAGGGTTACCGCTGTCGATATTTCACAAAAAGCTATTGACGACGCCGTGCACAATGCCGAAGTTAACGGACTTTCCGACAGAATGGATTTTCTTTGTGCCGATGTTTTCGATTTACTGACAGACCTTTCGTCGAAATCCGAAAAACCGTACGATTTCATAATTCTTGATCCCCCCGCTTTCACAAAAAGCAGAAAAACCGTTCACAGTGCAGAAAAAGGCTACAAGGAAATAAACTACCGTGCCATGAAGCTTTTGCCGAGAGGCGGTTATCTCGCAACCTGTTCCTGCTCTCATTTTATGAAAAATGAGCTTTTTGTCAGTATGTTGAAAAGTGCTGCTGCCGATGCGGGAGTTCAGCTCCGTCAGCTCGAAGTCAGACAGCAGTGCTGCGATCATCCCGTACTGTGGAACGTTCCTCAGACGGATTACCTCAAATTCTACATTTTCCAGATCGTTTAGGAGTTGACAGCATGAAAGAAAAAACTCTCGGCATTCTCGGCGGAGTAGGACCTCTTGCCACCGTATATTTTGCCGATCTCATAGTTAAAATGACTCCCGCAAGGTGCGATCAGGATCACATCCGCACAATCGTTTCCAACAATCCGAAAATCCCCGACAGAACGGACTACATTCTCGACAGAAACAAGCCGAATCCCCTCCCCGTCATGATCGAGGATGCAAAAATGCTCGAATCACTCGGCTGTGACTGCATCGCCATTCCCTGCAACACCGCCCATTTTTTCTTTGATGAAATTCAGAAAAATATCGGTGTTGAGCTTATCAACATAGTCGAGGAAACCGTAAAATTTGCCGTCAACAATGTAAAGAATCTCAAAAAGCTCGGTATCCTCGCAACCTCGGGCACACTCCATTCGGGTGTTTACGAAACCGTTTGCAAACGCTTCGGTGTTGAGTGCGAAATCCCCGATGAAAATGAAATCAAGTCGTTGATGCACATAATCTACGACGAAGTAAAGGCGGGCAAGCCCTTCTCCCACGAAGAGCTTTTCTCCATAATAGATGCCATGAAGCAAAGAGGCTGTGATGCCGTCGTTCTCGGATGCACGGAGCTTTCCGCAATTTACTATGAGCTTAAAGGCGAACGCCTTGATATAGTCGATTCCATGACGGCACTTGCCTTAGCATGTGTAAAAAATATAAAAGGAATTTAACATCATGAACTTTTCAGAAATTGCACAAACCCGTCAGTCATGCAGAAGTTACGATCCGTCCCTGCCCGTCGAAAAAGAAAAAACAGATGCCATTCTCGAAAGTGCAAGACTTTCTCCCTCTGCCTGCAACGGTCAGCCGTACCACATCACCGTATGCACGGGCGAAAAGGCAAAACTCACGGCAAAAGCCACAATGGGCATGGGCATGAACAAATTTGCTGCCGATGCACCCGTACTTTTCGTCATTTCCGAAAAACCGTACGTCAAAACCGCCTTGGTCGGAACAAAAGTCACCGGCAACGATTACCGTTCCATCGATATCGGTATACTTTCAGCCTACATCACCGCCGAAGCCTCCTGTCAGGGACTCGGCACGTGTATTCTCGGCTGGTTCGACGATAAAAAAATTCAAAAAATATGCGGTCTCGACAGTACGGTACGTCTTGTCATCACTCTGGGATATCCAAAAAAGGACGATAAACTCCGCACAAAAAAACGTAAAGATATCAATGAGCTTGTAACTGTCATCGAATAAGTAAAAGAGGGTTATCATGGAAGATTTAATTTCAGTATTAACCGAAGCTTCAAGATATATTCTTCCCGTAGTCGGTGCAATAATCCTTATCTACTGCACCTTTTCACTCATGCGTCACAAATTCCCCTCCCCCGAATATGCCGCTCTCGTCAACACCAAAACAAACGAAACGTTTGAGCTGACATTCTGGGAAATCTCCGTCGGAAGAAGTAACGTATGCGACATCGTTCTCGAATCGGATATGTCGGCATCACGTTTCCATGCGGTTATTGCAAGACGCCGTAAAGGATGGACTCTCATAGACACATACTCAAAAACGGGCTCATACGTAAACGGCAGACGAATAGACAAAAAAACTATAATCGAAAACGGTGATACACTCGCCTTCGGCAAAAGCACCTTCCGTTTTCGTATGTGAGGATTATGGAAAGAATAGTTTTTGACAACGGCTTCCGAATACTTCTCGATCCGCTTCCATGGCTTAAAAGCTGTTCCATGGGGGTCTGGGTAGGCAGCGGTTCACGTTTTGAAACACCCGAAACCTCGGGCATTTCGCACTTCATTGAGCATATGCTTTTTAAAGGGACAACCAATCTCAGTGCACGCGATATCGCCGTCATGACGGATGAAACGGGCGGTTCGCTCAACGCATATACTGCCAAAGAATACACCTGCTTCTATGCACGCTCACTCACCGCTCACATCGAAAAAATCTTTTCTCTTATCGGCGAAATGATAACTTCACCGCTGTTGAAAAAAGATGACATTGAGCTCGAAAAGGGCGTTGTTCTCGAAGAGCTTTCTTCCTATGAGGACAGCTCGGAGGATCTTTGCATGGACACCTTCTATGAGTGCTTCTGGAAAGATGATATGCTCGGCAAAAATATAGTCGGCAGAAAAGAAACCGTACTCTCCTTCGACGAAAAAGCAATTCGCGATCATATGTCGCGTTTCTACGTTCCCGAACGCACGGTTGCCGTCTTTTCGGGAAATTTTGATAAGGATCACGTAATTTCTCTTTGCCGAAAGTATTTCGGTGATGCAAAGAACACCGATTCGCCCATCACGTTTTCCGATGCGCAAAGTCACCGTTTTATAAAGAGAATAAACAAACACTTTGAACAGAATATAATAACACTCGGCTTCCCCGGAATTTCGTCGCTCGACAAAAATCTCCACGCCTGCAACTTCGCTTGTGCCATGCTCGGCGGTACGGGATCGTCAAGGCTTTTCCAACGCCTTCGCGAAGAATTCGGGCTCGTCTATTCCGTCGATTCCTTTAATACGGCTTATCTCGGCACGGGAAGTGTCTGTATCACCATGGGGCTGTCACGTCAGAACGAAGAAAAGGCACTGTGCGAAATTCTCAAAACCGTAAAAGACTTTCCCGATACCGTCACGGAGGACGAATTCCGAAGGATAAAGGAACAGACCGAAGCCGCCGTTATAATGTCGCTCGAATCACCGGGTACACGCGCTTCACGGCTCGGCCGTTCGGAGCTTCTCTCGGGAGAGGCAATTTCCGAGGATCAGCTTCTTTGCGATCTCAATTCGGTATCCTTTGACGATGTACGAAATGTTTCGAAGACGGTTTTCGATCTTGCAAAAATCTCTCTGTGCGTCGTCGGAAAGACGAATTCGCAAAAATATTACCGCGATATTCTGTCGCGTTGACAACCGAATCAAACAATGATAATATAACTTCGAGGTGTAGAAAATGTTAACAGACGCAAAACGCGTTGTCGTAAAGGTAGGCACGTCGACGCTTACATACCCCAACGGAAAAATAAATATACGACGGCTGAAATCACTTGCCGAGGTTCTTTCCGATCTTCAGAATTCAGGCAAGCAGGTTACTCTCGTTTCATCGGGTGCCATCGGAGTCGGCGCCGTAAAACTCGGACTCAAAGAACGTCCCAAGGACACTCCCGGCAGACAGGCGGCAGCTACGGTCGGTCAGTGTGAGCTTATGTTTATGTACGACAAGCTCTTCGGGGAATACGGACACACGGTCGGACAGCTTCTCATTACGAGAAGCGACATCGAAAATCCTGAACGCCACGACAACCTCATCAACTGCTTCGAAAAGCTTTTCGAATACGATGCTATACCTATTATAAATGAAAACGACAGTGTTGCCGTTGAGGAAATCGTTTACGGTGACAACGACAATCTCTCGGCACAGGTTGCAAAGCTTATCGGTGCAGATGTTCTTATAATTCTTTCCGACATCGACGGATTTTTCTCCGCTAATCCCGCCGAGGACGAAAATGCCGTTCTCATTCCCGTTGTAAATAAAATCGACGATTCCATGCTTCACATGGCGGGTCCGAGTGTATCAAGACTCGGCACGGGCGGAATGGCGACGAAGCTCGGCGCCGCCAAGCTTGCAACCGAATCGGGTATCGATACATTCATCATGAACGGCTCAACGCCCGAAGATATTTACAGACTTCTCGACGGCAGGCAGGTCGGAACACATTTCAAAAAACAGTAAGGGTGAATATTATGCTGACTGAACTCGGAATAAAAGCAAAAAAAGCTTCCGCCGTGCTGTCGACCGCAACGACGGAAACAAAAAACAAGGCTCTTCTCCTGATAGCCGATGCACTCGTTGAAAGCACCGACGAAATCCTTCGTGCAAACGCTCTCGATATCGAAAACGGCAGGGCATCGGGGCTGTCGGACTCACTCATCGACAGACTCCGTCTCGATGAAAAACGAATCAACGGCATGGCAAACGGAGTACGTCTTGTCGCTTCGGCAAAGGATCCCGTAAACCGTGTTCTTTGGGGAGAAACACGTCCCAACGGTCTTGAAATCAGAAAAATCACCGTTCCTCTCGGAGTTATTGCGGTTATTTTTGAAGCAAGACCTAATGTCACGTCGGATGCGGCTTCACTGTGTCTTAAAGCGGGCAATGCCGTTATTCTCCGCGGCGGCAAGGAGGCTATAAATTCCAACAGGGCAATCGCCGACTGCATGAGAAAGGCGGTTACGCTCTCGGGACTTCCCTCCGACTGTATACAGCTTGTCGGGGATACGTCGAGAGAAAGCTCGAACGCTCTCATGAAAATGAATAAATATGTCGATGTCCTTATTCCGAGAGGCGGTGCGGGACTTATCCGTGCCGTCGTCGAAAACGCAACCGTTCCCGTAATAGAAACGGGCACGGGAAACTGTCATATCTATGTTGACAAGGATGCCGACATCAATATGGCCGTCAATATAATTCACAATGCCAAAACTTCACGTCCCTCCGTTTGCAACGCTTGCGAAAGTCTTCTTATACACCGCGATATAGCAGAGCTTGCGATACCCGCCGTTTGCGAAAAGCTTATTTCTTCCGGTGTCGAAATAAGAGGCGACGAAACGGTCTGCAAGCTCATTTCCGATGCCCTTCCCGCCACCGACGAAGATTACGCAAAGGAATTCCTCGACTACATCATTTCCGTAAAAACCGTTGACAGCCTCGACGAGGCTTGTGAACATATTTCGCAAAACGGCACGGGACACAGCGAATGTATCATCACCGAAAGCTTCAACGCTTCTCAGAGCTTCATTCGCAAAGTTGATGCCGCCGCAGTTTATGTTAACGCGTCAACACGTTTTACCGACGGTGAGGAATTCGGTTTCGGCGCGGAAATCGGAATTTCCACTCAGAAGCTTCACGCAAGAGGTCCTCTCGGACTCGAAGACCTGACAAGTGTTAAGTACACCGTTTTCGGAGAAGGACAGATCCGCTGATTATACGAAAGGTAACCTGAAATGAGCAAGAAAAAAACTAAAAAAAGACATATCGGTTCATTCATTCTCGGCTTTGCAGTCATCGCTTTCTCCGTTTTCGGAGCAATCGAAGCCGTTCGTTTTGTCGTCGACAAAACCTCTGCCGTTACAAGCTCCGCTTCAAAAAATGCAGAATACGAAGAATTTCTTGAGCCGTTTGTTCTGATTGATCCTTCACCCTTCGACGATGTCAGCACGGCGGATCCCGTCGATCTTCTCGATGCCGCTGTAAGTGCGCTCATCTTCCACAGCGACAAAATAAACACCTATGAAGTTTTCGAAGGCGAGATAACAGGATTACTCGTTCCCCAGGCGGATGTCGAAAGCTTTTTCGTTCATCTTTTCGGAAACGAAACGGTACTGTCCCACACCGCGGTTACCGATTCTTTCTACGGAACAGTCTATAATTCCGAAAAGAAAGCGTACATCATTCCCATCACCGGAATTGATCCGCTTTACACTCCCAAGGTATACGATGTCAAAAAAACAGGTTCATCGATAACTCTCAAGATAGGTTATATTATCGGTTCCGAATGGGCCCAGATTGAAAACGGAGAATATACCGCTCCGTCACCTGCAAAGTATATGAACATCACCCTCCGTGAGGACAGTAACGGTTATCATATCGGATCTCTGAGCAACGCTTCTTCTCTCGATATTGCGGATCCCGAAAAGACTACCCCGACATCAACTACGGCTCCCGTAATTTTTACGACCGAAAGTGATGTTTCCGAGTCTTCTTCCGAAACCGCCGAAGGGCAGTCGGAGAGTGAAACCTCGGAAAGTACTTCTTCTGCGGATTGACAAAGATTTATTTGATCTCAAAAACTTTTCCGCTTCGAGTATAACAAACGGAACAAGCGACATTCCTATTGATATTATCCAGCCGACAACTCCTATCGGCACGGCTTTAAATATCGATGACGGTGTAGGCAGTGTTACGACCAATACCTGTAACAGGGTACAAAGTATCACCGCCCACACCATTTTTTTATTCGAAAACAGTCCGACTTTCGTTATCGGCTTTTCGGAGCGCATGCTGACCGCAAAGAAAAGCTCGCTGAAGCTCAGCGTAATAAAAGCCATCGTTCTTCCCGTTTCTATGCTGCATAAGCTTTTACCGAGAATAAACGACAACAGTGTCAGTATTCCGACAGTCAGTCCTTCTATCGCTATATCAAATCCGAAGCCCTTCGTAAAAAATCCTTCCTTCGCATCCCGCGGAGGTCTTTTCATTATATCGGACTCCTTACCCTCGGTACCGAGTGCCAGTGCCGGAAACGAGTCGGTTACAAGATTTACCCATAAAAGCTGTATCGGCAAAAGAGGTGTGGGAAGCTTCATCAGCGATGCCGCAAAAATCACTATTATCTCTCCGATATTACTGCTCAGAAGGAAATGTATCGCCTTTCTTATGTTATCAAAAATTCCTCTTCCTTCCGCCACCGCCTTTACTATCGTCGCAAAATTATCGTCGGTAAGTATCATGTCCGCGGCACCCTTTGCAACATCTGTACCGCTTTGTCCCATCGCACATCCGATATCCGCACTTTTAAGTGCCGGTGCATCGTTAACGCCGTCACCCGTCATCGCCACACGTTCCCCGTTTCTTCGGAACGCTTTGACAATTCTCACCTTGTGCTCCGGTGTCACTCTCGCAAAAACATTACAGCTTTCCACCTGCTCGCAAAGAGCATCATCACTCATTCCGTCAAGCTCCGTTCCCGTGATTACCGATGAATCCTCCGTGCAGATTCCTATCTTTTTCGCAACAGCCTTCGCCGTCACGGCATGATCCCCCGTTATCATTACGGGCTTTATGCCTGCCTCCTTACATATCCTGACCGAGCTTTCCGCTTCCTTTCTCGGCGGATCTGTCATTCCGATAAACCCGATAAACGTAAGCGACTCCTCGCTTATATCCGCATCGTCACACTCTCTTTGCGTTACTGCAATTACCCTCAGCGCTTCATTCGCCATGTCGCGGTTCGTTTTGAGAAGCTCATTCCGCCTTTCTTCGCTGACAGGTACCCTCGCTGTACCCATCATTATCGACGTACAACGGGGAATCAGTATATCGGGGGCTCCCTTCGTTATCTGCAAGTATGAATTGCCGTTTCGATGAAGCGTCGACATACATTTTCTCACCGAGTCAAACGGCAGCTCATCCATCCTCTTATATGTATCCGAGTATTTTTTGAAGAGTCCCTTCTCATCTGCACAAAGTACTATCGCATTTTCGGTGGGCGCTCCGTCCGCAATACGCTTTCCTCTTTTTTCGCTGACCTTGGCATTACAGCATATCGATGCTTTCCCTAAAAGCTCATCTTCATCGGAAAATGCAACGGTTTTCGTAACCGTCATTTTATTCTGCGTAAGCGTACCCGTTTTGTCGGAACAGATGACAGTCGCTCCCCCGAGAGTTTCCACGGCGGGAAGGCGTGTTATTATCGCTCCGTGCTTCGCCATTCTCTGCACTCCCAAAGACAGAACGACTGTTACTATTGCGGGCAGACCTTCCGGTATGGCGGCGACTGCAAGACTTACCGACAGCATAAAGCTTTCAAGCACGGGAACCTTGTTGATTATTCCGAGAATGAAAATTACCGCACAGATTATCAGTGCACCGATTCCGAGCACGCGGCTTACTTTGCCGAGTTTTTCCTGCAGGGGTGTTTTCGGCATTTCTTCGGAATCGAGAAGTCCTGCTATTTTCCCGATCTGTGTATTCATTCCCGTTTCACACACAACCGCCGTGCCGTGTCCCGTCAGCATCACGGTTGACGACAGAAGCATATTCCGTCTGTCGGCGGGAGGACAACTGTCATTGAGTATCACGTTTCCGTCTTTTTCACACGGCATGGATTCTCCCGTCAAGGCACTTTCCGAGGTCGTGATTCCCGTGCTTTCGATGATCCTTGCATCGGCGGGAATAAGATCTCCTGCCGAAAGTTCAATAATATCTCCCGTTACCAATCGCGAGGACGGTATTCTCTCTTTTTTTCCGTTGCGTATTACCGTTGCCATCGGTGCCGACATTTTTTTGAGTGCTTCAAGTGCTTTCTGAGCCTTTGCCTCCTGCACGGTACCGACAATTGCATTCAGTACAACGATGACAAGTATTACAATCGGATCGATAAAGTCGTTTTCTTTGTTGATAACCGCCGTAACAAACGATATTGCTGATGCTATCAACAGAATTATTATCATAAAGTCGGCGAACTGACTGAAAAATACGGACATTATCCCTTTTTGTTTCTTTCCGATAATACGGTTTTCTCCGTTTTCTTTATACCTTCTGTCGGCTTCTTTTTCCGTCAGACCTTTTTCTCTGTCGGTGACAAGCTTCGTTACCGCTTCTTTTGCACTTAAACCGTGCCATTCCATACCGTCAACTCCTTCTGCATCGTTTCAGTCAAGTATATTCCGACGTAAATATGCATATGCAAATCAATTGACAAACGCGCTCAAATAAAGTAAACTATTTTTATCTGTAAAAAGGTTGTGATATTTATGAAACGTACAATTTCTCTCATTCTCATTCTTCTCACCGTTGCAATGTGCTTTTTCGGTTGTAATTCCGAAGTTTCCCCCGAAACATCAGAATCACAGATAACGGCATCTCCCGAAAAAGTGCTTTTCACAATGGAAAACGGCGAAACATTTACCATTGAGCTTTATCCTCAATATGCTCCCGGGACCGTTGAAAATTTTCTGAGTCTTGTAAAAGAGGGATTCTATGACGGCACCCCTTTCCACAGAGTTATCGACAACTTTATGGCTCAGGGCGGTGATCCCGACGGTGACGGCATCGGAGGCTCAGAGAAGAAAATTTACGGCGAATTCTATGCAAACGGCTTCACCGACAATACACTCTCCCATACACGCGGTATCGTTTCCATGGCGAGAACAGACGATCCGAACTCCGCATCGTCGCAATTTTTCATCTGCTACTCGGATGACTGCACCTTCCTCGACGGCAATTATGCCGCTTTCGGCAAGGTAATTGACGGAATGGAAACGGTAGATAAATTCCTCGAAACAGAACGTCTTCCCGATCAGAACGGACAGCCCGCATTCCCCACAACTCCCATTATCGTTGACAGCGCCAGGGTGATATCATGAAAAAAGTAATTTGTATTCTCCTTACTGTATTATTCTTGATTCCCTTATCAACTTTTGTTTATGCTGCAGAGGACACTATGAATTATTCCAAGAAAACTTCCGAAATCTGCATTCGCGATCCCTTTGTTCTCGTGTCTGACGGAAAATATTATATGTACGGCACGGGCGCCGCAAGCGGAAGAGGCTACGGCTGCTACGTAAGCTGTGACCTCGAAAACTGGGCAGGTCCCTTCAACGTATTTTCCGCTCCGTCCGATTTTGACGGAACAGCAAATTTCTGGGCTCCCGAATGTCATTACTACAACGGAAATTATTATCTTTTTGCAACGTATTTTTCCGAAACAACACAGCATCGCGGTGTATCCGTTTTTCGTTCCGATTCACCCATGGGACCGTTCGAAGAAATATCCGACGGTCACATTACCGATCATAACGAGGATGCGATTGACGGCACTTTGTACGTTGACGAAAGCGGTCAGCCGTGGATGATCTACGTTCACGAGTGGACCTGTATGCCCGACTCGACAGGTGCGATGGATGCCGTGAAGCTCAGCGACGACCTTTCTCACTTTATCGGTGAGCCGACAGAGCTTTTCAAGGCAAATGATCCCATCTGGACAAACAGTAATGTTACCGACGGTCCGTTTATGTACAAAACAAAATTCGGCAGACTTCTGATGCTCTGGTCAAACAACTGTCCCGACGGCTACTGCGTAGGTATCGCAAAATCTCTCGACGGAAAAGCCGACGGCAAATGGAGTCAGAGTCTAACCACTCTTTACCGCAAAAACCGTGAAAACACCTACGACGGCGGACACGGTATGCTCTTCAAAACTCTTGACGGTCGCCTCATGATGTGTATTCATTCTCCTAACTCACGCAAGGATGACGGCACCTTTGAAACGGCGAAATTCATCGAAATGTACGACACGGGATATACCCTTATTCCTGCCGATACTCCGTCATTCCTCATAGGTATTATCGATTTTTTCAGCAATCTCATTTATAAAATCTCGAATCTTTGGAAGTGATTAATTGAAGCTTTTTGATAAAGCAGCCAACGCTGTCAGAAACATAAGAAAACATTGGTCAACTCCTCCCGAAGGATATCTTGTAAACTACAAGGAAATCGCTTTTTATTCTGTCGGCGGTATCGGTGTAAAGTTCGTTCTTCATCTTGCATCACTTATCGCTCTTGCGGTAGACAATACGCTTATTTGTCACGTTATCGGCATCATCCCCGAGCATATTGCCATAATGAATATCTTCGCAACCGTTGTCGGCTTCGGTCTGACCGCTTTCAGAGCATATGCTTTCGACAATATAAAAAGTGCCGACGGAAAATTCCGTCCTTTTGTAAAACTCCTCGGCTTGCCGACCGCCGTTGTTTCTCTCGCCATGGTATGGATGCCTTACGACAGGATGTCCTACGGCACAAAAATCATTGTCGTTTACCTCTTCTATACCGCCATTCAGTTTTTCATGCCCTTCTACCAGGAGGCTTATCAGAACATTACAAAGGTTATCTCTACCAACTCTCAGGAGAGAACCAACATTCTCAGCGTAAGCTCTCTCGTCTGGAGTCTTGCTCCTACTATATGCAACGCTGTTGTTCCCATACTCAGTGACCTGACCGGCGGCATGTATAATATCAGAACATATCGCCTCGTCTTTCCGATTCTCTCGGTTTCCGGTGTCTTCATCAGTTATCTCGCTTACTCGAAAACAAAAGAACGTACCGTTCAGTCGAGAAATTATACCGTCGGCATCGGATTTTTCGATGCTCTTCGTATGGTTTCAAAAAACAAGTATTTCTGGATTATCACACTGGCATCATGGGTAGGATTTCTTGAATCTGCACAAAACAGTATGCTGAGCTGGCAGTTTCAGTATTCTCATAACTCTTGGGCGGGAAACTGGTCGCTGTACGGTATTCTGACTACGATTCTCGGCAACGCCTCCTTCTGGGGAATGCTTGCCGCTCCGATGCTTGTAAAAAAATTCGGTAAACGTGCCGTTTTGATCGGCATCAACTCCCTTAATATTCTCCTTCTTTCGTGTCTTTACAACTCTTTTGATAATCTCCCCGTTATGGTAATCTTTATATGGCTCAACACCATGGTTTCTTCCGTTACCGTCGTGCTTACTCCCGCAATAGATGCCGATATACGTGACTATCAGCACTATCTGAGCGGTCAGAGAATTGACGGTGCGTTCAGCCTTGTCGGCTACGTTACCACTGTCGTCGGAATGCTGACGGGGCTTATTCTCCCGCAAATTTACAAGTCGGTCGGCTACTATGACGATGTATCCGTTCTTTATGACGATACAATCCGAAGCAACCTTTTGAACGTTCTTGTGATAGCAAGTGTTATCGGTGCCGCATTCAACCTTTTACCGTACTTTTTCTACGACTTTACGGAAACCAAACAAAGAGGCGTTGTTTCCGTACTTAAAATACGTTCGGTTTTTGATGACTACAAGCACGGGAATCACGATGAGTCAGAGCTTAACGAAAATCTCGATCTGATTAAAAAAGCTTTCCTTTGTAAGGATGCAAAGAAAAATATCATTTCAAAAGACGGTATAAAGAAAGCAAGAAGGCTTCCGAAGCACGAGAGAAAAGCTGCCGTGCTTTCTGAAAAGCAAAAACTCCGTTTACTCATCGAAGAAAACAAGAACCTTGATGTTTACGCTTTCATCAGAAATGAGCTTACAATGTATCGGCAGCCCGAAAACGCAAAGACTCTCGAAAATGCCAAAAAGATGTACGATGCAGGTATTACACGTTGCATCACCCGCGCTTTTGCGGAAGAAACGGGAATCAAAAAGCTGAAAAAATGTGCCGTTCTTGCCGAAAAATATTATCCTTACGGTGTAAAAGAATTTGACACATCAAAAATCGCAAAAGTCGAAAATCTTCCTCAGAACACACCCGAGGAAAAACAGTTCAAAAAGAAGGCTGTCAAAGAGCTTCGCAAAGAACAGTCACGCTTCAACCGAGTTGCAAAACTGTATCTTGAAGCGGAACAGACCGTACTGAGAGCGGAAAATTACGAAGAAATCCTCAAAATGACAGAAGCTTCCATGGCACAATAAAAACACCCCTTTTCGTCCGAATCACACCGATTTGGTATACGAAAAGGGGTTCTGTTTATTCAATTTATTCGCCGTCTTACGTCAAGGATAACAGACATTCCTCAAACTTGCTGAACGGAAATACTTTTTCCGGTAAGTGAGAAAAGCTTAAACTTTCTCCCGTAACCGGATGCAAAAAGCTTATTCTGTATGATACGAGTGCCATGCCGCATTTTATTCTGCTTCCGTACCTCGCATCGCCTGCAACCGGCATTTTTCTCGAAGCAAATTGCACTCTTATCTGATGTGTACGTCCCGTCAGAAGCTTTATCTTCACAAGGGAAATACTGCTGTCATCACAAGGCACCGAAGACAGTCTTTCGAACACGAGTTTTGCTTTTCTGACGCCTTTTCTTTCTCTTTTCACAACGTATGTTTTGTTAACCTTCGAATCGTGAAACAAAAGATCTTCAAGCATTCCGCCGTCATCGGGCATACCCGAAACCACCGCCAGATAACATTTCTCCAAGACGTCGGAAAACGACTTCATGAGCGCTCCCGCCGTCTTGGAATTTTTGGAATACACCATCACTCCGCCGACTTCCCTGTCAAGCCGGTGTATAACGGCAATTTCTCCGCCGACACACTGACGCAACAAATACGGCATACAGTCCTCTCTGCCGTTGTCCTCCGACACTACTCCCGAAGGCTTTACGCAAACCACCAGATACTCATCCTCGTACAGTATCTTCAAATCAGTACGCCTCCAGCCTTTCGACGGATACGGGTCCTCTCGACTTATCTATAACAAGCTTCATGTACTGTACTCTGACTTCGGGAAAACGGCATATCCTCTTATACCCGATAACAGTACCCTCCGACAGCTTCATCCACTCACCGTTAACCTTGCCGTAAAGGGTAAATTCCTCGACGTGCTGTCCCGAAGCAATATGCTCGGTAATAACAACCTTGTCAATATCGTAGTCATCCGTCAGATCAATCATAATCCACGGTTTTTCGTCGCCCTTTGACGATTTCCAGTAAAGCTCTCTGTCCTCTTTGATAACATTTTCGGCACCGAAGCCGTCTTCTTGCGATGATGCCGTCATCAGGGAATCAAGTGCCAGATCCTCGTTGAAATCTATCTGCAACTGAGCACCCACGGAAAGCATCGTTTCTGCATCCTGAGGCGGTATTTTTCCGTTTTTATCGGGACTTATTCCAAGCATAAAACAAGCATTTCCGCCAACCGTGTTATACCACGTATCGACTATTTTTGAAAGAGGTTTTGCATCGTACATCTCGTACTCATGATAAAACCAGCCCTTACGCATGGGCAATGCAACCTCGGCGGGATACCAGATAAGACGGTGCCCTTTTTTAATCTTTTTCCGAGAGCCCAGATCAAGATCGGTAAAGCTTATCCTTCTCGGAGGTTTCACATCGCCGTCGCGAAGAGAGTTCGGAGCATAGTAATACGGAACAACACTCCATTCCGCTTTTCTGCACACCCCGACGTAATTTCCCGAAAATCTGACATCGGGACCTGCTCCGCCTATAACGGCATCCGGCTGTAATTCCCTGATAAGGTCATATATACCCTGCATATCGTGCGACTGTCTTCTGCCGTTTTTCGTCGGCACGCAGGTATTGTCAAGCCACACCATGAAAATGTCACCGTAATTCGTCAGAAGCTCACGAAGCTGATTCTTAAAAAATTTATCGTACTCTTCACCCGTTCCGTAGCGAAGATCATGCTTATCCCACAGAGCTATAAAAATCCCGAATTTGAGTCCGTTTTCTCTGCAAGCCGTCGCAAGCTCTCCGACGAGATCTCCTTCTCCGTTTTTCCACGGACTGCTCTTTACGGTATGATTCGTATATTCACTCGGCCAAAGACAGAATCCGTCATAGTGCTTTACCGTCAGTAAAACGCCTTTCATGCCCGACATTTTGGCGGCCTTCGCCCACAGTCGCACATTGAAATCTCCCGGATCAAACAGCTCGGGGCTCTCTCCTCCGCTTCCGAATTCGGAATCGGTGAACGTATTCATTCCGAAGCTGAACAAGCCGTAAAATCCCGTTTCCTGCCACAAAAGCTGACGTTTCGTCGGCACCACTTTTTTCGCTTTTTCAAGGATTTCCGTTTTAATCATCAAACTGTTCCTCACAGTCTATAAATTCTCTGTATTCCTTTTCCGTCAGAAGACGGCGTCTTAACATGGGCTCGGAAAGCTCGATAAGCCAGCTTCCGTAGGGATCGTAATTGAGTGCCGTCGGATTGTAAAGAAGCTTTTCGTTGACTCTTTCAACCGTTCCGGAAACCGGGGCATATATATCGGCAATGCCCTTTGAGTACTCGATATCTCCCGCCGTATCGCCTGCATTAAGATATTCGCCTTCATCGCAAAGATTGATAAATGATGCAGTCTTTTTCTTTTCGGTAAGATATTCCGTTACTCCGATGTATGCCGAACCGTCCTTTGTAAATCTTATCCATTCGTGAGTTTTTGTAAAGTAAAACACATCGTATTCTATGTTCTGCATTATCAGCACTCCAAGCCGAAATATTCTGCCGCATTATTGAATGAAATATCCCGGACGATGGAGCAGAGTGTTTCCTCGTCGTTCGGATAAAGTCCGTTTTCCACAAGCTCACCGATAAGCTTGCACAGGATTCTGCGGAAATACTCGTGTCGGGGATAAGAGAGGAACGAACGCGAATCCGTTACCATTCCGACAAATTTTCCGAGGCATCCGAGGTTGCCGAGAGCCTTCATCTGTTCGGTCATGCCGTCGATGTGATCGTTGAACCACCAGCCGGATCCGAACTGAATCTTGCTTGCAGCTTCGCTTGTCTGGAAATTTCCGAGCATCGCACCGAGAACAAAATTATCCTTGGGATTGAGCGTGAACAAAACCGTCTTGGGAAGAAGATCGTTCACGGCACAGCTGTCAAGGAATCTCGAAAGCTGATACGCTATCTGGTCGTCGCCTATCGAATCGAATCCCGTATCGGGACCGATTGAGCGGAACATCTTTGTATTATTGTTTCTCATGGCTCCCATGTGAAGCTCCATTACCCAGCCGAGTCGTGCATATTCGCCGGCAAGGAACCGCATGAGTGCCGTTCTGTATTTATCGACCTCCAAGGAGGACAAAGCTTCTCCGCCGAGTGCCTTTGAGAAAATCATTTCAAGCTCAATGTCGTCGGACACAACAAACGGTACATACGAAAAAGCCTGGTCGCTTGCTCTGCATCCCATTTCGTCGAACATTTTCATTCTGTCTTTAAGCACCGCTTTAAGAGAAGCAAAGCTGTCAACCGTTTCACCCGACACTTTCTCAAGCTGATGAAGCCACGGGATAAACGTCGGAAGCTCGATGTTGAGTGCCTTGTCCGGTCTGAATGCAGGTAAAATCTTGCAACTGAAATCTTTATCCTGCTTTATGAGCGCATGATATTCAAGCGTATCGGCGGGATCGTCCGTTGTGCAGACACACTTGACGTTCGACTTTTCAATAAGCTCTCTCGGAGTAAAACCGCCTGCTTCGATTTTTTCGTTTGCTTCGTTCCATATCTTTTCGGCAGTTTTTTCCGAAAGCGTTTCGTATATTCCGAAATATCTCTGAAGCTCAAGATGCGTCCAGTGATAAATGGGGTTTCCGATAAGGTAAGGCATTGCCTTCGCAAAAGCACAGAACTTTTCAAAGTCCGAAGAATCTCCCGTGATATACTTTTCGTCAATGCCGAACGATCTCATGGCTCTCCATTTATAATGATCTCCCGAGAGCCAGAGTGACGCTATATTTTCGGGTTTCCCGTTTTCATAAATCTCCTTCGGTGAGAGATGGCAGTGCCAGTCAAAAATAGGCATCTTGTCTGCCTCTTTAAAAAGCTTTCTTGAAGTTTCGTTTCCGAGGAGGAAATTTTCATCCATAAATTTCGTCATTGTAAATACCTTCCTTTCAATCAATCTCCCATGTCTTTATAAACCGTCGGCAAGCGCCGTTTGTGTCCGCTTACTCTGTGGTAACGCTCAATTATCTGTCTGTCGTTTTCTTCGGCCTCGCCCGTAAGAATATATCTGTCGACAGCGGCATACGTTACCCCCATCTCTTTTTCGTCGGTCTGTCCCTCGAAAAGTCCTGCCGACGGAGCTTTTTCTATAATAGACCTCGGTGCACCGAGATATTCGAGAAACTCGTAAACCTCGCCTACCGTCAGATCCGAAATGGGATTGAAATCGAAACCGCCGTCACCCCATTTTGTGAAATATCCCATATATCTTTCACTTCTGTTACCCGTTCCCGCAACCAGCATATTGTTTGCCGCCGCAAACGTATACAGTGCCGTCATGCGAAGACGTGGTGCTATGTTGGTTTCCGCACTGCTGTTGAGCGCCGTAACTTCGGAAACCGACTGTACCATAAGTTCCTTTATCTTTGAAAGATCTATAACCTTTGACTCGATCGAAAATTTTTCAGTGAGTGCTTTTCCGTCATCCATGTCCTGACCGTAATTCTGTTTCGACTGGCACGGCAACATTATCGCAACGGTATTTTCACATGCTTTTTTACAAAGAATTCCCACAAGCGCACAGTCCTTGCCTCCGCTGTTTCCGAAAACAATGCCGTTTGCCCTGCTTTCTTTCAGCACTCCTTTGATAAATTCTACTCTGTCATTAAGCTCTTTTCCGTAATCTCTCATTTATTACACCTGTCTTTTCTGAATGATACCGTCCTTCGTATACCTTCCTCAAACGTAACGGACGGCACAAAGCCCGTATCCTTTGAAAGCTCCGTTATGTCTGCGCATAAATACATAACCTGATTTTCCGCATACTCTCTGTCGAAATATTTTATCTTACCGTTAAAGCCCGTTTCTCTTTTTATTGCTTCAACGTATTGCGAAAGCGGTCTGCACTCTCCGCTTCCTACACAGTAAACGGAACCGTTTTTGCCCTTTTGTGCGATAAGAAAAAGTGCATTCGCCGCATCGGACACATAGATGTAGTCCCACATCTGTTCGCATCCCGTAAGCGACGGAGATTCTCCTTGCAGCATACTGTCAATACAACTGCTCACCAGCGTTTCATCACGGTCACGCTCTCCGTAAACGCTGAATATTCTCGCATGACAGTGCCTCATGCCCCCCTGACTGCACATTATGAGGCTGAGCTTTCCCGCCGCATATTTCGCTATGCCGTATCCGCTTTTCGGATCAACCGACGAATCACCCTTTAAAGGCTCCGCGTGAAGTCCGTATTCCGCCTGCGATCCCGCCGTGACAAAAACTTCACATCCCGAACGTTCTGCAAGCTTGACGGCATTCAGCGTATACTCGATATTTTTAACCTGAGTAAATGTATTGTTTCTCTCTTCGCCGAAGGTCGATGCCCATCCGAGATGAAAGAAAGCATCGTATTTTTCATTGAGCTGCAAAGACTGATATTCGGACAGATCACAGTATACTTTCCTGAGCTTTTCGTCGTCGATGTGTGACAGCTTTTCGCTGCCCTTTCTCAGAAGCGCCGTAACCGAAATACCCTGCGACAGCAAAAGCTCCGTAAGTGCCGTTCCGATCATCGAGCCTGCACCCGATATAATAACATTTTTCATTCATTTCCCTCCACGGGACTTATATACATGTTTGAGCGAAGCTCTTCCTTTGGCAAAAACGGTGCCAGATCCTCCAAAGGTGCCGACACAAGCGTTCCGTCGTCGAGTCGCTTCGTTGCCGATTTCGGCTCAAAATTCTGCGTTCTTGTAACAAAAACCTCGCAAACAAGACTTCCTTTTTGCGACAGAACATCGCTGAGCTTTTCCATCTGCAAATTGCTGTTAATTGAAAAATAAGGATATCCGTACGCTTTCGAAAGCTTTTCCATGCTCGGAAAATCCAGGTCACGACTCTCTTCACCTATTCCCACCAACGGTTCTCCGAAGAAATTCTTCTGCGTCTGACGTATGGAATGATATCCTCCGTTGTTGATGACAAATATTTTTATCGGCAGTCTGTTCGTAAGTATCGTCTGAAGCTCCTGCAAGTTCATCTGTATACTTCCGTCACCCGTCACACAAACGGTTTCCTCTCCGCCGCTTGCTATACACGCTCCTATTGCCGCCGGAAGATCATAGCCCATCGACGCTATTGCCGAGTTGATGATAAATCTCTGATCCTTCTTTATTACATAGCCGTGGCTTCCGACAACACAGGCAGACCCGTTACCGACCACCGTAATTCTGCCTTCGGGCAAACGTCGGCTCAGCTCCTTTATAAAGCAGTAAACGTTGGCTCCGTCACCGCTGTCCTCGTAATGCTTTTCCTGTACAACGGGATATTTTTCCTTCCAGCGTCTGCACTGAATCCGCCATTCTTCATTTTTGAAAAGCACATCTTTCGTAAGCTTGTCGGAAAGCTTTCGAAGGAAGTTTTTCGCATCACAGTGTATCGGAAGGTCAATGTGAACAGTCGGCTTTCTGAGCTCTTCGCTGTCGATATCAACAACTGCCGTAAACGCCTCTCTCGCCCACGTTTTGTAGTTATATCCGACCTGACGGATGCTCAGTCTGCTTCCCACCGACAAAAGAAAATCGCTGTTCTGAACGGCAAAGTTTCCCGCTCTGTCACCCATGATTCCCGCTCTTCCCGTATACAGCGGATGTTCATCGTAAATTGCATCAATACTGTTCCATCCCGTAACAACGGGTATTCCCAGCTTTTCGATAACCTCGCACAGTTCCTTGTGCGCGCCTGCTATTCTGACTCCGTTTCCGATATTCAGAACAGGTCTTTGCGAATTTTCTATTCTGCGGATAACCTCACCGATAACGGCATCATCCACCTCTTTCGGCAAAAGAGCTTCGTACTCTTTTGTATCGTAACCTTTCAGAGAATCCGTATCAACATACGCTCCCTGAACATTTAAAGGAATGTCCAGCCACGAAGGTCCCGGACGTCCGTTCCGAGAAATAAAAAGTGCCTTTTCAAGACAGTAGCGGATCATCGCGGGATCTGTCACCATCTCGCAATACTTGGTCATGGCCTGTGCCGCTTTACATATATCAAATTCCTGATCACCCAGTGCCCGTATCGAAAGTCCCGTGCTTCTCGCCGTCGTATCGTAACGCACCTGCCCCGATATTACAAGCATCGGTATCGAATCAAGATATGCGCCGACAACCCCCGTCATGGCATTTGTACCGCCGGGCCCCGTCGTAACACACACGAGAGGCATTACGTTGTTTATTCTCGCATAGCTCTCTGCCGCTATCGCACACGCCTGCTCATGGTGATTGTAGGTGCAGTGAAGACGGCGGTTATGCCCCAGTGCGTCGTTGAGGTGCATAGCTCCGCCGCCGGTAACCGTAAAAACATCACGGATACCGTTATCCGCCAAAAAATCAGCTATATAATCGGCCACTCTGACTCTCATACCGGTTTAATTCCTTCCCAAGGCATTTTTTATCGTCTTTATCATATAATCAAGCTTTTCCTTCGTCATACCGGGATAAACTCCGATCCAAAAGCTTCGATTCATTATCATATCCGTATTTTCGAGTCCGCCGACAACTCTGTAAGCAGTTTCGTCATTTCTGATATCGTCAAAACACGGATGACGGATAATGTTGCCGGCAAACAACATTCTCGTCTGGACACCGTGCTTTTCAAGCTCCGTCACAAGGAAATTTCTGCTGACAGACTCCTTGCAGGTCATTATAAATCCGAACCAGCTCGGAGATGAGTTTTCCGTCGCCTTCGGTAAAATGAGCACATCGGAAAGGTCTTCGAGTCCCGCCAGAAGATATTCAAAGTTTTCTCTGCGTTTTTTCACGAAAGCGGGAAGCTTTTCTATCTGTGCACATCCTATCGCCGCCTGCATTTCGGTCGCCTTCAAATTGAATCCGAAATGTGAATAGACATACTTGTGATCGTATCCGAGAGGAAGCTCGCCGTACTGTCGGTCGAAGCGGTGAGAACAGATATTGTCGCAACCCGAAGGACAAACGCAATCTCGGCCCCAATCTCTCATTGAGCGTACTATCTTTGACAGCAGAGGATCATCCGTGTATACGGCACCGCCTTCGCCCATCGTCATGTGATGAGGCGGATAAAAGCTTGATGTTCCGATATCTCCGACGGATCCGGTTTTTTTGTATTCGCCGTCTATATAATACTCCGATCCCAGAGAATCACAGTTATCCTCGATAAGCCAGAGTCCGTTTTCGCGGCAAAAATCCCTGACCTCTTTAAGCTCAAACGGATTTCCGAGAGTATGTGCCAGTATAACCGCTTTCGTCTTTTCGGTCAGTGCCGATTTCATACGATTTACATCGATGTTGTAACCCGGTACGGTTACATCGACGAAAACAGGAACGGCTCCGTACTGAATTATCGGCGCTACCGTCGTGGGAAATCCTGCGGCAACGGTAATAACCTCGTCGCCTCTTTTTATTGCTCTGTCCTTGAGCAAAGGCGAAGTAAGCGCATAAAACGCAAGGAGGTTTGCCGATGAACCGGAATTCACAAGTGCACAGTACTTAACTCCCTGAAAATCTGCAAGCTTTCTCTCGAATTCATCCGCATATCTTCCCGCCGTAAGCCAGAAATCAAGCATACTGTCGGCAAGATTTACCATTTCGTCACCGTCGTAAACTCTTGAAGCGTAAGGAATACGGTCACCCTCGCAAAACGCTTTTTTCTCGTTATGAAATCTGTCACAGTATTCTCTGACACTTTTTAATATCGATTCACGTGCCGATTTTTCCGTCATGTTTTCAAACATTTCTTAACCTCTGATGCTTCAATATATTCGTTGATCTGTCTTTCCATGGAAGTGCACGTCGGAATTTTCGCAAGGCGGTCCCTTGTGAACTCCACCGTTTTTGCCACTGCCGTTTTAACGTTCCACACGGGATTCCAGCAAAGCTTTTCTTCTATGAGAGAACAGTCAAGCTTCAAAAAATTTGCTTCGTGAACGGCGTTTTCCGTACTGACGCATTTCCAGCACTGTCCGTCACCCCACTCGTTACAGAAAATATCCGCAAGCTCTCCCGTGGTTATGCAGTCTTCTTCGAAAGGTCCCACATTGTAGTTTCCCGAAAAAGAAATATCCGTATACTGCTTCCGCGCAATGAGAAGATACGCAAACAACGGCTCCAACACGTGTTGATACGGACGTACCGACAGCGGATTTCGTACCGTTATCGGTTTTCCTTCGACAGAAGCGCGTATACAGTCGGGGATTATTCTGTTCTTGGCAAAATCTCCGCCTCCGATGACATTTCCTGCACGTGCCGTGGAAATTGCCGTTTCACCGTCGGCAAAAAATGAATCCGAATAGCTTTTCGTCACAAGCTCGGAACACGATTTACTGTTGGAATAAGGATCGAATCCGCAAAGTCGGTCGTCCTCGCGGTATCCTCTGTCCCACTCTTTATTTTCGTACACCTTGTCCGTAGTAACATTCACAAACGATCTGACACAGCCCGTAAGCCGCATACATTCGAGAACATTGACCGTTCCCATTACGTTGGTTTCAAACGTTTCCTTCGGGCATTTATAGCTTTCCGTAACTATCGGCTGTGCCGCAAGATGAATCACGATTTCGGGCTTGTATTCACAAAAAACCGAAAAAAGCTTCGGGAAATCACGGATATCACCGATTACGGAAACCATGTCGTTCTCTACTCCCGAATCTTTGAAAAGGGGCTGCATTTCCGTGGGCTCCAGAGCATATCCCACGACCTTCGCCTTCGCCATAGTAAGTATCTTTGAAAGCCACGTGCCTTTAAAACCCGTATGTCCCGTTATGAGAACACGTTTGTCACTGAAAAAAGAAAGATCGGTCATAAGTCCTCCTTACCAGAGCTTCCACGGTGCTCTTTTTTCTTCCCAGAGCTTTTCAAGCAGCTGCTTGTCACGCTGAGTATCCATACACTGCCAGAAGCCCTTATGGGTATATGCCATAAGCTCTCCGTCACGTACAAGCGATTCAAGCGGCGTCTTTTCAAACACCGTTTCATCGCCGTCGATATAGTCGATCACCGACGGTTCAAGCACCATGAATCCACCGTTTATAAGGCTTCCGTCAGCTTCCTGCTTCTCACGAAACGCTGAAATTTTTCCGTCACCTTCAACGTCCAGCACGCCGAACTTCTGCCCGACATTGACTGCCGTTATGGTTGCTTTTTTGCCGTGATTTCTATGAAATTCCAACAGCTCTTTTATGTTTACATCCGACACTCCGTCACCGTATGTCAGCATGAATGTTTCGTTTCCGAGATACTTCGAAACTCTTTTTACCCGTCCGCCCGTCATGGTGTTGAGTCCCGTATCGACAAGTGTAACTTTCCACGGCTCGGCTACGTTGTTGTGAACAGTCATGCTTCCCGAATCGGTAAAATCAAAAGTCACATCACTTCTGTATAAAAAGTAATCTGCAAAATACTCCTTTATCAGATTCTGCTTATATCCGCAACAGATAACAAAATCATTAAAGCCGTAATAAGAATACTGCTTCATTACGTGCCACAGAATGGGCATACCGCCGATTTCTATCATCGGTTTCGGTTTAAGGTGGCTCTCTTCACTGATTCTTGTGCCGAAGCCTCCCGCAAGAATTACGACCTTCATGATGCTCCTCCTTTATTTCAATACATTTCAACAATACTCTGTGCCGTTTCCTTTATCTTCTCACGTAAAGCTTCCGGCTTCAGAACTTCCATTTTGTTTCCGAATCCCATAACCCACGATATAAACATGGGACTCTGACACACTTTTACCGTTACCGTAAAATAATCATCATACTCAACCGTCATAACATCTTTTCCGAATCGGTCGATTATTATGCCGACAAGAGATTTGTCGCATTTCAGCATCACCGTGATTTCTTCTCCGCCGAACATTCCGAAAATTTTCTTGGAATAAAGAGCCATATCGAATTTGTCGAAAAGCTCCTTGCCTTCACGCTGTTCGTTTACCGTTTCTGCCGAAACGATCTTGTCCACACGGAAATGCTTTATGATTTCCGCTTCGGAATCGTAGGCTATCATATAATAGTTTTCATCGTCCCATGTCAGCGCCCACGGACTCACCTTGTATCTTGCGCCGTCACGCCTGAACTTTCTCTCGCCCTTGAAATCCCATTCGAAATACTTGAACGATATCTTTTTATTTTCCGAAATGGCACTGTGGATAAAATCAACATTGTAATATATGCTCTCATTCATCGCCTTTATGCGATTCTGAACAAACACCTGTCTTTGAAGCTGTGACGCTTCGTGCTCGCTTGCAAAACTTTCAAGCTTTTTGATAAGCTCGAAGCTCTTTTTCACCGTGATAAATTTCGACGACTGCACCGTGTCAACAAGAAGCTTGAGCTCGGGCAGCTCAAAAGTCCTGCTGCCGACATAGTATCCCGTAGTTCTGCCCTTTACCGTCACGATGTCGACTCCGAAGGTCTGCAACATTCTTATATCGTCGTAAATACTCTTGCGTTCGGCGGTAACTCCGTTTTTTTCAAGCTGCTCAATAATACCGCTCATTGTAATGGGATGCTCTTCGTCCGTTTTTTCGTTGAATATTTTCAGAAGATACAGAAGCTTCAGCTTCTGATTTTCCCCCTTGGGCACTTAAACCGCCTCCTCCATCATATAAACAGTGAACCGAATTTCGCGTTGTTCGCCATCGAAAAAGATTCAGTGCCCGCAACGATAATATGATCGTAAAGTCTGACTCCGACCGAGGAAAGAAGCTTTGCTATCTCGGCAGTTGCCTTTACGTCTTCCGCCGAAGGCGCCGCTACCCCGCCCGGATGGTTATGTGCAAGAATAACCAGAACGGCGTTGTTTTTGATAACCGCCTGAATAATTGCACGTTTATCCATGCTCACAAAAGATACTGAGCCGACCGAAATTTTGTTGCAATTGATAAAGCTTCCGTCTGCACTGAACGAAAGCACATATGCGCCTTCCTGAGTTTCGGATATAAAGCGGGTTTTTATGTATTCCGAAATCTTTTCGCTGTCCGTGCAGCTTAATGCCACATCGCTTTCGCTGTACAGATAATGCTTTACCGTCTGCCCTATCATCGATAAGTAAACTGCAGTATATTTTCCCACTCCGCTAACATCTGAGAGGAGCTCAACCGGTGCATCCAGAACACCTTTAAGAGAGCCGAATTCATTGATAAGTCTGTGTGCGGTGACGTTTGTATCCTTCTGCGGAATGGCGTAAAAAAGAATCATTTCAAGAATGTTGTGTTCCGAAAAGCCGTTAAATCCATTCTCCAGAAAAAGCCCTCTCACCCGTTCACGGTGATTGGCGTGAAGATTTTCAGAGTTTGATTTGTTTGACTTTTCCACAAATAATCCGCCTTTCAGATCTAGTTCTTCGTATCGCTTCCGTAACCGTTATCACCGTAACCGTAGCCGTAACCGTAATAGCCGTATTTGTAACCGCCATAACGTCTTGAACTGTAATAACGGTTGTATGCTCCGAAGCCCTTCGGCGACGATACGTTATTATAAATACAACCGATAATCTCCGCCTTGCCCGAAGAAAGATCTTCCACCGCCATTCTTATCTTGCTCATGGGTGAATGATCCTCTCTGACAACACAAACAACCGCATCAACATAGTTTGTCAGGATCGATGCGTCGGTAACAACTCCCGCGGGTGATGTATCGAAAATAATAAAATCAAATTCATTGCGCATGACTCTGAGAACTTCTTCCATCTTCGGATTGGAAAGAACTTCTGCAGGATCGGAAACGGAACGTGTTCCGGCAAGCAGGAATATTTTATGCCTTTCAATATAGCGTATCGCCTTTTCAACAGAACAGCTTCCGTTAATGACATCGGCAAGAGAATATGTTTTCATATCCTTCGGAATATTAAGGTCAAGTGCCGTGCACACGGACGGACGGCGGAGGTCGGCATCGATAAGAAGCACCGAGTGTCCGTTCTGTGCAAGTGAAATTGCAATATTTGAAGCAACGGTGGTTTTACCTTCATTTTCACCAGCGCTTGATACGACAAACACCTTATGTCCGTTCTTGGCGGCAACGTTTTCGATTTTGGTTCGTATCGCCTTATACGTTTCGACAAATGAAAATCCTACGAAACGGTTGTTGATAAGAAGTGCCTTGTTCTTGTTTTCCTTGCCCTTGATATTGATCTTTGAAACAAGTCCCAGAACATTCATGTTCAGTGTTTCCTGAATTTCTTCCGCACTCTGCACCGTATCCTTGGAAATATTTGCAATAAGTATTGCGATAAGTGAAATAACTGCACCTGCAAAAGCACCTATAAGCACGTACTTGATTCCGGAATAGTTTATATCGGGATTTTTTGCCACTATGGGAAGCTCACAGATGGAAAGTCTTGAATTCGAATATCCCGTTTCGTCAACGATGCTTCCGTAATGATTAATGGCGGCTACTGCCAGATCGTAGGATTTTGCGGCACTTGAAGTGGTTATTTTCATTACAATAATGTTTGTATTTTCAACCGACTTCATTTGTATGGCACCCGACACTTCTTCGGCAGAAATATCATACGAACACGTTTCGGCAATCTTTTTGCACATCGTTCTGCTGGAAAGAATGTACTTATACGTATTCGCCATGGTAATAGATGCGCTAAGGTCACTGCTCGAATACGAATCCTCCTCGGAAACGTAACGGTTTGATACAACGAACGAAATCGAGGACGTATAGGTGGGTGTCTTTGTAAGTTCCGTAAAGGTAAATCCCAGCGAAGCACAAAGTACGGATACCGTCAGAATAAGCCACCACTTCGAAATAATCGTCTTCATAAGGTAAGCAATATTAATCTCTATGCCCTTACCTTTGTTGTTTACAGAATTGTTCATAGCGTATACTTCCTTTCGGAGATTTAGCATATTATCGGCTGTCTGCCGATAGATTCATATGTTATTCCTTTTCCTTTTATTTTCGGAATAGGATAACAGTTTCTGCCGTCGATAATTACGGGATTTCTCATGAGTAAAGCATACTTCTCCACGTCGAAATCCAGAACTTCTTCCCATTCCGTAAGAATCAGGCAAAGATCTGCTCCGTCAATCGTCTGCTCTATCGAAGAACAGAATGTGACATGATCGGGAAACAGCTTCGAAAAATTGTTTACCGCAATCGGATCCCACGCTCTGACAACCGCATTTCTTTCAATGAGGGAAGGAATTATCCTCAACGACGGCGCTTCACGGACATCGTCCGTTCCCGGCTTGAAAGAAAGTCCGAGTACCGCAACGGTCAGGCCGCCGAGATCTCTGTAATACTTTTCCGCTTTTTTAAGTATTACAAATTTCTGCTCCGCATTGACATCTATCGTCGCTCTGATGGTTTTAAGCGCCGCCCCCTGATTCTCCGAAAGCCAGTAAAGAGCTTTTGTATCTTTCGGGAAACAGCTTCCGCCGTAGCCTATGCCCGCTTTAAGAAACATCGATCCGATTCTTTTGTCGTATCCCATGCCCTTTGCAACATCGCCGATATCGGCCCCGACTTCTTCACAGAGATTCGCTATTTCATTGATATATGAAATTCTCAGCGCAAGATAATTGTTCGACGCATACTTAATCATTTCGGAGCTTTGGAAATCCGTTTCGATTATCGGAATTCCCATCGGTTCATAAACCTTCCGAACAGTTTTTATTGCAGCCTCATCATCGCTGCCGATAACAATTCTCGATGCGTTGAGCGTGTCCTGTATCGCCGTTCCCTGTGACAAAAACTCGGGATTGGATACAACCGACATCTGCCTTTCGGCACCCATTCGGGAATTGATGTATTTTTTGAATTTCTGACACGTTCCTATGGGGACCGTCGATTTAATTATGATAATCGGTGTCCCCTTTGAATATTCCACTATATCGTCTGCTACGGAATACACATATGTCAGATCACACGATCCGTCCGATCTTTCCGGAGTTCCGACACCTACCATAATTATCTCTGCATCCGAATACGCTTCAACAGGATCCGTTGTAAACGAGATTCTGTCGCGGTGCTTTTCCAGCATTTCTTCAAGACCGTCTTCGTAAATCGGGGATTTACCTTTTTTCAGAAGATCTATCTTTCTCGAATTTATATCAATACATATCACGTTATGTCCGACACTTGCAAGGCATACGCCCGTCACAAGTCCGACATAACCGGTACCGACAACAGTAATTTTCATATTAACCACCGCTGACACCTGAGTTATCGGTATCTTCCTTTCGCTATATTTTTTCCGTTAACAGTGTTGCCGTTTTTGAGAGCCATACATCCATAGAAAATTCTTTCTTTACAAACCGACTGTTTTCATCGGTTTTTTCACTGTTGAGAGTTTTGACAAGCGCCTCGTACAGCAACTCCCCGTTTTCAACCGGAAATGTTCTGACATCGGGCAGTGATAACTCCGTGTGCTGAGTTATGTCGCTGAGTACAATCGGAACAGAACAGTATGCCGCCTCGAGAACGGCATATGCCATCCCTTCCGTACGGCTTGCAGATAAGAACACATCCGCCGACCTCATGTACGATGCAACATCTCCCCTCGGCGGTAAAAGCTTTATCCATCCCGGAATTTCCCCGAATCTGTTTTTCACATATTCTTCCGCTCTGTCGAAATGCGATGCAACGCAAACACAAAGAGTTATATCGTGATTTTTATCATACTTATGAAGTGCTTCTATCGCCGTATCAATTCCCTTGATACGAAAATCGTAACCGAACATCAATACGCTGTACTTGCCGTCCGCCGAAAGCATTTCTCTGACATCGCAGTACTCATCAAGCCGTGAGAAGCATATACTGTTTTTTACGGTGATACAGTTTCCGAATCCAAGCTTCTCGTAACTTTTTTTCACGCTGTCACCGACACAAATTATTTTTTCCGCTCCGAGCAGATACCGTCTTAATTTTGTTTTCAGGTTATTTTTATTCTGCTTCGCAATACTGTGAGCATGAAAATAATGCGGTACTTTTTTAAACATATTTACCGCTTTCAGCGGAAGATACATTTTGCTGTCGATAAAATGCGAATGTACCGCCCTGACGTTATATTTTTTGAAGATGCTTTTCAGAATTTTTATGTTTTCCGATAAAGAATCCGATAAGTAAAATACCGTTCGTCCTTCATCGGGAAGCTTCATTGCCCATTCTCTGTTCTTCGCTCTTTTCGGAAAAACAAAAACCGTTTCCACACCGTATTTTTCAAGCTCATCGGCAAGTGCCAGCACGGAAAACATAAAATTCCCCTTGTATGCCGCACCATAGTCCATTATCTCAACAACGGTATTTTTCATTTATAAAGCTCCGTTCAAGTGTTTTTCCCTATCGACAAGATCATTCAGCGAAACTGCCACGAAAGCAACGGCGATTACGAGATGAACCTGTTCCTTGTAGTAATTTACCATGCCGTATTCCAGTATCAGGAACAGTAATATTGACGGCATGAACAATAATGCTGTCTTGTGTCCGTTGAATACCTGCTTTACAAGCTTTATTAACAAATAAACATAAAACCAGTAATAGAATATAAGACCTACCGTGCCGAGACCTGCCGCCAGTTCGCAATAATTGTTATGAGCATATGTTCCGCGAGCATTGTGCAGGCTTACTCTGTATGAAAAATTATTCAGACCTACACCGAAAACAGGATTTTCATAGTAAAACTGCTTCGCCATATCAATGTAAAACTTTCTGAGAACAATACTTGAATCGGCTCTTTTGTCTATAAGAAAATAATTTATCATGCTGTCTATTCGTACACCTATCGTTCTGTACAGAAGCGGTATCTGATAGATAAGTACCAGCACGAGTATCATCAATGCTATAATTGCCATGATTCTTACGACGTAGTTTCTTGCGTTGAAATTGAATACGGTAATCATTATGATTCCGAATACGCTCATGAACAGCGATTTTCTCGAGCTTGTCAGAATAACCGCGAACAGGAAAACGGCACAAATGAAGTACATGATCTTCCGGTTTTTGATAAAGCCCATATAATAGGCGAAAAGCACCGCTATCGAAAGTGCGCAACCGATGTCGTTTGTGTTATAACCGGTAACACCGCCCAGAAATCCGTCAAACCAGACATCGGGAGGTGTAAGCACAAATATGTAAGCGGTGAGGAAAAGACTTGCCGCAATTACTGTATTGATATAAGATTCAAGTCTTTCGTATGTATCTATGTGCGTAATAAGACAATATGCGACCGTCAGTATCTGAATAAGTTTTGACAACGGGGCAAACGACATGGAGAGGTTGTCGGCCCAGATGCTTGATACCACTCCGAGTAATATAAAAAGTCCGTACCACAGCGTGTGCAGCGGGATAAAAACTCTTAATGACAGTTTTCTTTTTATTATGAACTCTGCAAATGAGAAACCGACAAAAATAAAAAATGATGTGTAATAAAGCGTATTTATGTTTCCGAAACATATGATGGACAACATACGCAAAAAGAAGCAGACATTCCATAAAGTGTCCAGAATGTCGTTGGAAAAATTCAGTTTTAAGTAGCCGTCCTCGTATTTAACCATAACTATCCTTTATTCCGTATTTTTATTGCATATCATCGAGGCAAACCTGCCGTAATTTTTTTCCGCGCTGAAATTCTTCTCCCATGAAGAATATGCCGCACTTCGCATTTTCCGAAAATCCGCATTTGAAGCACAGTCCGAAATAATTTCTGCAAGCTTCTCGTCGGAAAAGTCGGCGGGTATCACAAAGCCGTTTTTTCCGTTCTCTATCATCTCGCGGCAGCCTCCCACATCGGTCACCAGCGAAGGTATTCCGAACGAAAGTGCCTCCATTACCGACACGGGAAGTCCTTCGCGTTCACTGACATTCACAAACAGATCGAAACGGTGTGTTCCGATAAAGTCGATTACTCGGTCATGGGGCATCATTCCCATAAACGAAACATTCATGAATCCCAGTTTTTCTTCGGCAATTCTTTTAAGATTTTCAAGCGACGATCCGTCACCTATATGTGTCCACGAAAGCGACAGACCGCTGTTTTTAAGTAATGCCAGAGAATCAACCAGTCTGTCAAGCCGTTTCAGCGGAATTGTTCTCGAACACGTCAGAATTCTGAAAATTCCGTCCGACGATCCTTCTGTCGGACATCCTCCGTCGGTGCCGAGATAAGATACCGCTACCTTGTCGGCATATTGCGGATATTTTGAAGTTATATATTTGTATCCGTCTTCGGAGCAGGCAAAAACTCTGTCTGTGCCTTCCAGCAAAAACTCCCGTAACGGTAAAAAATTCAATCTGTTTGCATAATCGTAAACATCGTAGCTGTGCGCTCTTGAAAAAACAGATATTTTTCCGACGCCGTGCAACAAGAGTTTTTCTTTCAGCATCAAAGCGGTTGCGGTTGCCGCAAAAAGCCAGTAGCCGTACAGCACGACTTCATCGAACACGGAAAAATCAAAATTCGATATACAGTCAAATATTTCGTTGCAGTGACGTTCTGAGCGTGAAATAAGATATCCTGCAAAAAGTCGTTTTACGAGAGAATTTCCGCAAGCCTTCTTTTCTTTTTCGAAACCCTTCGGAAATCTGAAAATACACGGAATTCCTTTTATGAGAGAAAAAATCTTCGTCATCTTTGAAGAAGATTTCGACGGATTGCATACGATTACGTTTTCGGGTACCGAAGCTGTCGGCGAAACACCCTTATCAAGTCCTATGGTAAAGAGAAATATCCTGTCGAATTCTTTTGCAAGCCGAGGCATTTCCGCTTCAAGATACGGCTCTTTCTGCGCAAACGGAAAAGAGGTCGTTATCATAATCAGACAGCGTTTCACTTTTGACAGTCCCTTCGCTTAAGATCATGCGTTTACGGTGTCACGATCTTTTTTCTTTGATCTTTTTTCGGTCGCCTTGAAGCGGTTGACAACCATCGTCTTCGCATCCTCCACAAAGAATGCCGGTGATACGGAAACCGCCTTGATTCCGTATTTCAAGAAGTCCTTATATTTTCCGCTTCGCTTCGAAGTAACCGACAAAACGGCAAAATGGCGGAAATCAACATATTTTCTTTCCTTCGGAGTAAGCATTGCAGACTTCGTTTTTTTCAGCTCATAAAGCCTGTTTTCGCCGTCAATCTTGTTCTTTCCGACAGAAATTCTCTCTCCGTCGTGGAGATACTGAATTATGTACGAAACGGGATAATATCCTATCTTTGTACCGAATTCTATCATTCTCCACATAAGCATAAAATCCTGTCCCATCGGAACATCGGCAAAACCTCCCGCATCGAGAAGCGCCGTCTTTTTTATCATAAACGTGGAGGTCGGTCCGAGTGAGTGAAGAATATGCTGGTGCATAAGCTCACTGTTGGAGCAATCGTTAACATACGTGTGTCTGCGGTATTCGACAAGCTTTCCGTTATTGTCGTGAAGATAGACATCGGTAAATGACATTTCAAGATCGTTTTCAAGCGTAAACATAAGCTGTGTTTCTACCTTCTCGGGAAGATAGATATCATCGTCGTCAAGAAATGTTATATACTCACCTGTCGCCGCCTCGATTCCTCTGTTACGTGCAGGACCGCCTCCCATGGGACATTCGTTGAGCACGTATATCACACGGGGGTTATCTCTGTACTGTTTCATTATTTCGGAGGTTTTGGCACGTTCGGCAGAGTCGGGGCTGTTGTCGTCAACAACCACGACCTCCGTGTTCGCGTAAGTCTGTGCCAATACCGAATCAACTGCACGTGCTAAAAAGTGCGGTCTTTTATACGTCGGTATTACAACGCTTACTTTATAATTCAAAACAATTCTCCTTCGTAAGACATTATGCCTTTATACTAACATAATTGCCGAAAAACAATTATCTTTGAAAGCAATATGCCGTTTCAATTTATGGAAAAAATCAGTCTTCTTTTTCCTCTGTCGAAGCTTCTTCGTTATCAAAATCCGCTGCTTCTTCCGCCAAAACGAAGCCGGACGAATCCGCTTCTTCCGTCGGCTCTTCGGGAAGCTCCGTAAGGAATTCTTTGAAAGAGCTTTCAGCCATTTTTATAACAAGCTTCTTTTTGCGCCGTTGTCTTCCGATGACAAGGCAGATAAGCAGCACAACGAGAGTCAGTGCGGAAACGGTAATACTGAATCTAAGACCTATCGGCTCGTAATCAAAAGTTATCTCGTGGTCACCGTAGTCGACCCTGATTCCGAGAAGTGCATCACCGATACGTACATAGTTATCGGTATCGACCGTTACACCGTCAATCGTAACCGTCCAGCCCTCATCATAAGGAATTGAGGTGTAAAGAATACAGTCTGTTTCCGCCGTAAAAGTACCCTCGATATGAGTTTCCGTAAATTCGGTATAGTTGAGAGATCCGCGAAGAAGCTTTTCATAGCCCGCTTCAAACACTTCCATATCAATGCCGTACGCATAAAACTCAACGGCACCCGATGACGAAGCATCCTTTATCGGCACTTCAACGGTAACGGTTTCGCCTGCTTCAAGGAGTCCGAGATCAAAGATGTAGGCTTCGTCGATATTCTGAGTCGCATCAAGCTCTTCACCCGTAATATAAACCGTTTCAACCTCCGATGAATCAACATACAGATAACAGTTCTGAGTTACTTCGGGGCTTACCGTTACGGTAAAGCTTGCGTAGCCCGAAGTGTCTATCTTGTCAAAGTTCACATATCCCATCTGAAGATCCGACGAAAACTCATAGATGTTATTGTAGTAAACATCAACAATATTCATCGGATAATAAACTCCCGACATAAGTGTTGATCTCTGGAAGAAATCAGACTGAACGGCAAACGGGTTTGCATCCGTATGGTTCCATCTTTCGATAAGATTATCAACACAGAAGGCTACCGGCAGATGGTATTTGTACGAGTAAGCTTCGTAGGTGTCATTTTCGAAAGTCTTCTCATAAAACTGTTCGTTCTCAAGTCCCGTCAACGCACCTTTTTTGACAATGTATTTCAGCGACATCATGGAATTGTAAACGGGAGTCTGAGGGTTATAGGTATAGCTGTTGATATAATTTCCGTAAAGTCCCAGACGGCTCTGAAGATTCGAAAGCTTCTCCGATGCCATGGAGGAGAAGGTCGAAACGCCGTTGTAATCGTACCACGCCGGATCCATTCGTGTTCGAAGATCCGCAAGCTCCATACGGTAAATGAAGTCTTCGTTTCTGTCCATTATCTCTTTGATATTTACGAAGCTTTCGTAATCATCGGTATAATTTGACTTCGGCTGACTCATTGTATAGTTGTCCGTATTCGCAATAGCCGATTCCGAAATTACACAGCACAGCATCAGAAGCGAAACAGATGCAGCCTGAAGCTTTTTGTTCTGCATTGCGGCAAGAACAAGAACATAAACAAACGTAAATGCAATGCTTATGAGGATTGTGTTATCGGAAACATTCTTTGATCCGATTTCCTGAACGGCAACGATAAATGCCATTACACCGATACCCGTCAGCAAAACTTCCCTGCCCGAGAATTCCCGTATACGGCAGATCGCCTTAAACGCCATACACAGCAGAATAAACGAATACATATACGAAAATCTGTACGGAAGGTCGTTCGGGAAATGCATACCGTGCCAGACGAAATTTGCAAAATTGATGTTGAAGCTGAAATACATGACGGCAAGAAGCAGAACGTGCATTATCTTCTCTTTTATGGGAATTGTCCTCGAAAGAAGATAGAGAGGAATAAGAATCACCGTAAGTATTCCGCAGTAAACATTCGGCAAAACGTCGGTACCGCTGCTTCTTATAGTCGGTTCAACACTTGCAAGATGGTTTGCAAGGAAGTCGAAAACGGTAAAATAGAATTTGATCGTTTCGGGGAATTTGTCGGCAGTTGCCGAACAGTTTCTGAGAACAAACGCCGTCGGAAGAAGAGCGAACAGCGCAAGTAATGCAGCCGTTACCGAGGCAAAAGCAAATATGAATCCCGTAGAAAGAAATCTGTTGTTTTTTATGCTGAATTTCTTTTTTTCAGGACAGAACTTGTCCGACAGAGAGTAGTTTGAAAGGAATCTTACCACGAAGTAGAGGACAGAGAAAATACATACCATCATCGCCATGTAGTAGTTGGAAATCATGACAACGGCAAGAGTCACCGTATAGAGCATGAACTTTTTCTTGTCCATGATGCGTTCTATGCCGAGTATAACTATCGGCAGCAGTGCCATGGCATCGAGCCACATTATATTCCAGTAATACGCAATGAAATATCCGCAGAAGGAGTAAAGTACTCCGAAGGCTACCGTAACATAGTCATCTCTGCCCTGAGATTTTCTGAGGTAATAAGTAAAGAAGGCGGAAGCAAATGCACTTTTCAGCAGAATCATCAGTGCGATTGCATCGGGAATGCCGACATGGTCAAAAAAGAAAATCACCAAAAGAAGCGGACTTGCAAGATAATTGAAAAAATTACCGATAAAAGTTCCGCCCATTCCCGTATTCCAGGAATACAAGAGGCTGTCGCCGTCTTTGACGCGCTCATAAAGCTCTGCAAAAAGCGGTCCGTACTGATGATAGAGATCCATTCTGAGTATAGTGATATCTCCGAAGGGGACCATATCAAAACAGTAAAAAACAAGCAGTAAAATTACCGTTGTGCAAAAAAACGCAAAAAACGACATTCTGTTATTATATAAAAACCTTAACGGAAAACTTTTTTGTTTCAGTCTGTCGCAAACTTCTTTATTCGGCATTAAAACTATCATCCTCTCATTACAATTATACATTGTATATTCTATCATAAAAGCTGTTTATATTCAAGAAAAAATTTTATAATTAATCCACAAAAGTATAGACCTTTTGCGACTTTTGATGTATAATGCTTTCAAGGAGTGATTGTATGTTCCATGAAATGAATATCGCCGGAATTTCTCACCGTTTGCCCTTGTGCCGTATCAGCGATGATCTGTATATCGGGGCTTTCGTGCTTTTCGGAAATGCTTCTCTGACGGAAGAAAGTGCACGTGAGCTTCTCAAAAAAGCGCCCGAATACGATTACATCCTCACCGCCGAGGCAAAGGGAATTCCGCTTGCCCACGAAATGTCGCGTCAGAGCTCGAAGCCCTACATCGTTGCAAGAAAATACCCCAAGCTTTATATGACGGGTGTATTTGAAGCCGACGTTCGCTCAATATCCACCGATAAAGAGCAAAAGCTCTACCTCGATATCGCCGAGGCAGAGATGATGAAGGGTAAAAGAATTCTTATCGTCGATGACGTTATTTCTACGGGAGCATCCCTCGTCGCACTTGAAAAGCTCATCGGTTGCGCCGAAGGAATTGTTGCGGGAAAGATGACCGTTCTTGCAGAAGGCGATGCTCAGGAAAGAACAGACATCATTTATCTTGAAAAACTTCCGCTTTTCAATGCGGACGGAACTATCAAAGAATAACGGAGGATATCATGAAAAAGCTCTTATCAATTGTTTTATCGGCAGCATTACTCTTTTCGATGACGGTTTTTGCATCGGCAGAAACTGTTGACACAAGCACCACTCTTTCCTTTGACAAAAACGGCAAGTTCACCATCATGAACATCTGCGACATACAGGACGGTTATCCCCTCAATCCGGCTACCGTCACCTTCATAAATGAAGCTCTCGACACGGCAAAGCCTGACATCGTCGTTCTCGGCGGTGACAACATAGAGCTTGAAGTTCACGAAGAAGGCTCTCACGGTGAAGGTGTCACTTGCGAAGAGGCAAATTGCTCAAACATCAAGCTTTTCGATCAGGTTACAGAGCCTTTCGTCGCGAGAAACATTCCGTTCACACTTGTTTTCGGCAATCACGACTCTCAGGGCGACAAGCCCGACAGAGAATGGCAGCTCAAACAGTATCAGCGTGCAGGCGGTGATCTTTGCCTTGCCTACGACGCTGTCCCCGAGCTTCACGGATGTGCCACTCACAACCTCCCCGTTTTAAGCTCCGACCACAGCACGGTCAAATTCAACCTCTGGATGTTCGACTGCGGTGATTACGTCTATTTCGATGACGGCTCCGACGTTTACGACTGTGTACGTAAAGATCAGATTGACTGGTACAAGCAGGTAAGTAAAAACCTTGAAACCGAAAACGGCGGAAAAGTTCCTTCAATCGCATTCCAGCACATCATCGTTCAGGAAATCTTCAATGCCGCTTTCATCCCCACTCTTCCCGCTCTTTCATTGCGCAAGTTTGTTGACGGCTCCGCATTCTCTTTCATTCCCAACATGTTCAAATTCAGCGGTGTAATGTTTGAGCTTCCCTGCCCCTCCTACTTCAACGACGGTCAGTGGGACGCTTTCGCCGACAGAGGCGATGTTCTCGGTTGCGTATTCGGTCACGACCACGTAAACAGCTTCATCGCGACCTACAAGAACATCGACATCATTCAGTCGCCGTCTGCTTCGTTCGAATCGTATTCCGAAAATTCAAACAGAGGTGTCCGCATCATAACAATCGATGAAAAGGATCCCTGGAATTACGAAACGGACATTCTCACTTCTGCCGAAATAGCTGTTATGGAAGGCTCAAAGCTTCCCGAGGTTTCGGGGATGTCGGTATTCGCATTCAAGTTCTTCAAGTTCTTCCACGACCTCTTCAATATGCTCATGGATATTGTTGTTATCAAACAGTAATTTAAAAGATATAAAAATATACACGGGAGAGTCGCACGACTCTCCCGTGTTTGACTGTCGATAAATTCGTCATAACGTGCATAACTTCAATATAAAGCAAAATACATAGTTGCTTTCAATGAGTCACCCTGTGTTGCTGTGTTTTTTATTTAAAGTTAAATATTTATATGCACTTGCCCCTTTTTTCGCCTCTCGCCGTACCTTTGTACTGCTTCGGGCGAAAGAAAGGGGCATCTGACTTCCTTTCTCGGCAGTCACACCGTGTTCGAAAAACTTTCGTTTTTCGACACGCTGGGGGGCTGTTGCTTCGGCAACAGCCCCT
>JAZSPN010000077.1:0-4609 GCA_045537495.1 Acutalibacteraceae bacterium | reverse complement strand
TAAGAGTTTCGGCTCCACCGCAATTCATGGAATGAAGCACGTGCAAAACCCTGACTCTTTCCATACGGTGAAACCTTCCTCTCAGTTAAAATATATTTTGTAAAGCTCGGACAAAACCATTCCGACGTCATAGTCGGAAACGGCACGAAGTGCATTTTCCGACATCTCCCTATGAAGATCTCCGTCATAAAGAAGCCTTTTTATTCTGTCCGCCATTTCTTTTTCGTCGGCACTTGTGATAAATCCCGTTACGCCGTCTTTCACGAGAGAGCGGTGTCCTCTGTTATCAACCGCAACGACGGGAAGCGATGAAGCCATTGCCTCCATGACATTCACGGGAAGCCCCTCACGAAGACTCGATGCCGCATAAACATCGCAAACGGACAGAATTTCGGGTACGTCGTCACGTCTTCCGAGGAATGTAACGGGTGCCGACAGCTCCTTTGAGAGTGCTTCGTACCTGCCGTTTATATTGTCGGGGCCTACTATCAGAAGTCGGATATCGGGAATCTCTTTCGAAAGAAGCGACACGGCACGGATCAGAAGCTGTTGATTTTTATTTTCGTTCTGCTCCGCAACGTAGACGACAAGCTTCTCGCTGTCCGAAAGCATGAGCTTTTTCCGCACCTTCTCACGGTTATCACTCTTGCCGAAACGCGAAGTATCACATCCGACTCCGTGAACGTGCGAAATCCTTTTCGCTTTAAGAAGCCGTTTTGCACGCTCGAAATCCTCGGTATTTATCGTGATGAGATCGTCCGTCATAAAAGACATCAGATACTCCGTCGTGAAAAAGATAAGCCAGTTAAGCAGCGGTGCGCCCTTGTAAAAATGAAATCCGTGCGCCGTGTAAATTACACGCATACCCTTTTTGCGACTCTTACGTGAAGCGATTCTTGCAACAGTGCCTCCCATCGGAGTGTGGCAGTGCACCGCATCGTAATTTTCACTTTCTATAATCTTTTTAAGCTCCGATACCGCCTTGATGTTCGACGGATCGGCAGGGCTTCTTCCTATCGGAATGTTGAAATTCTTTTCGGTAAAAGGAAACTTTTCGTCACTTCCGCATACGGTATGGACTTCGCATCCGCTCTCCTTCAGCATCCTGAAGCACGGAATGTGAAAATATCTGAAATGCTCGGGAACCGTTGCAACAAAAAGTATCTTTTTCAACTGACTCAACCCTCACCGTTTTCGTTCTGAATAAAATTCGGAACAATTATTTTAAGAATATCGCGAACGTTATCTTCGTTTGCACCGCGAAGCTTTTCGAGAGTATTTTCAAGAAGCTCATCGTCCATTTCAACGGGCGGTGTAACGTAAATCTTGTTGTTCGCCGTCATCTTTCTTCCTGCAAGCTCCTCCGTCATGGTAAGCTCTTCGTAAAGCTTTTCACCGGGACGAAGACCGCTGAATTTTATCTCGATATCCTTGTAGGGCACAAATCCCGACAGACGGATAATATTTTCGGCAAGCGACAGTATCTTTACCGGCTCACCCATGTCGAGAACAAATACCTCTCCGCCCTTCGAAAGGCTTCCCGCCCGGATAACAAGCTGTGCCGCCTCGGGAATCGTCATGAAATATCTCGTGATCTCGGGATCCGTCACCGTAACGGGACCGCCGTTTTCAATCTGTTTCTTGAAAATCGGAATAACACTTCCGTTTGAGCCGAGAACGTTTCCGAATCTGACTGCCGCATAACTCGTCGTTTCGACTTTTCTGTCAAAGTACTGAATTATAAGCTCGGTAACCCGCTTCGTCGCACCCATTACGTTGGCAGGATTTACCGCCTTGTCGGTCGAAAGAATTATCATCTTCCACACCTTGAAATCCGCCGCCGTCTTGGCAACGTTGTACGTTCCGAAAATATTGTTCTTTATCGCCTCACACGGGCTGTCCTCCATGAGCGGAACGTGCTTATGTGCCGCCGCATGGAATACGATGTCCGGTCTGAATTCCGAGAAGATCTCACGAAGTCTTCCCGCATCCTGAACCGAACCGATTCTGATGTAAAGAGGAAGCTTGTCCTTGTAGATGCGTTCAAGCTCGTTGTATACGTCGAAAGCGTTGTTTTCGTAATTGTCAACAAGTATCAGCTTCGACGGACGGTGCTTTGCAACCTGACGGCAGATTTCGCTTCCTATGGAACCGCACCCCGTGACGAGGACCGTCTTGCCCTCGATATATTTGCACTGCTCAACGTTGAGGTCGACCTCGGGCCTTGAAAGAAGATCGCAGATATCCACCTTCTTGATCTTCTGAATTTCGCTGTTCGCCGTCATCTCGCGAAGCGACGGACATTTTTTCAGTACACATTCCGTCTGCATCGCAATGTTCATGATCTCACGCTGTCTTTTCGTCGACGCCGAAGGTATACAGTAAATGATTTCGTCTACCGAATACTTTTTTGCAATCTCGGGGATTCTGTTGCAGCCGCCTCTGACGGGGATTCCGCAGAACTTTCTTCCCTGCTTCTTTATGTTGTCGTCAACGATGACGACGGGCTTTCCCGAACGGTAGGCATTCGCGGCAAGCTCTCTGACGATTATCATGCCCATGTCGCCCGCGCCGATGATCATTACACGTTTCTGCTTCTTTTTATTCTTGATGAAGGGGGCGTTTTCTCTGACGAGATACCGACTGACTCTGTAAAAAACACGGAAACCGCCGCACAGAGAAATAATCATGAGCGTCGTCGTGACATAAAACAGTGCATCAAAGTGCGACATTTCGGGAACGTGCATATAGCTTCCGATAAGGTCTATCGATACTCCGAGCATACCTCCGACAATACCGGCAACGACACACCGTATAAGGTCGTTGAGTCCCGCATATTTCCAGATGCTGTTATACAGACCGAACGCCCAGAAAATCAGTATGTACGCAAGGGTGACGGGCAAAGATCGCATAAGCACCTTTTGCAAAAGATCACCGTTTCCGACATTTGAGCTCATAGCCGCAAACAGAATGCTGCTGAGATTTATAATAATCGCATCAGCAATAACCAAAAGCAGACGTCTTGCAAGCAGTCCGAAATTTACCGCACGTTCTTTCAAGAAATTCCCCTCCGCATCAAGCCTTTTATACAATATCAGCAATTATAACACTGGCTATTATACACCTAATATACATAGTAATATAAAATCAACTGCTTGTCAATCTTTATTGTGAAATATGACAGATAAAATCAATGGTTTTTACAGGATTTTTTTCATGTTATACAAAGTTATTCCTTGTTTCTCCCTCGTCCGAAATTAACTTTTCCGAAAAAAACGACATTTTTAGTTCGAATTAGACATATTATTATCTATTGACGTTTTCACTTCCTTGTGATAATATTTTGTTAGCGTAAATATTAAAATCAAAGGAGTTTTTCAAATGATCGGTTTAGGTAAATGGTCCTGCCGCGTAGACACAATGATGTTCCGCGGAACGGCAATTCTTTCAATCTATGACAACAACGGCGAATACGGCTTCGATCTCGACGCAAGCGGTATCGACATCCCCGAAATCAACGTTTCGGACATCGTCGAAAACGGCAACACTCTCGAAGCTGTCGCAACAACCCCTCTTCTCCCCGGCAAAGAAGTTCCCATCACCCTGGAATTCGACGAAGACACCTTCACCGGCTTCCTCAAGGTTCCGCTTATCGGAAAAGTGAAGCTCAAGGACGGCAAACGCATCGGCTGACTATAATTTTCTTCCCGAGGAGAAATCTTCGGGAAGTTTTGTTTTCACAGTACCTTTTATCGTACATATCATCTGTAATAATGTATTTACAGACTGAAACTTCACTGCAAAGGAGATAATACAATGCTCGGTATGACAAAAACACAATATCTTAAAGCTAAACCGCCGAAAGGATGCTGTCTTTCCGAATATTATGAAAGCTTGCTCAACAAACTCGGTGACATGAAAAGCAACTTTTCCGATTATATGACCTGCTTTCCGATTGACGCGGATTATGAATTGTGCAACATCGCCGATGCAGATTACGACACGTGCTGTGCACTGCTTACTTTGCTCATCCGCGAAGAGAAATTTTCGGAATGCGGAAGCTTCGACAGAAGATACGAAAACGGCGATGTAGAAAAAATCATCGGCAGAATGATCGAATCACTTGAAGAAAAAGAGGAGGAAATCAGAAATCTCCTCCGCAGGAGAGTTGCAGAAGTTACAACGTTTAACAAATGAGCGAAACGGTAACCGTTCCGAATTCAATCCTATGTCAAAAAGCGTTGACTTCGAACGTCAGCATCTCTCGATGATGAGCAATGAAGGTTAAATATATCGGTGAAAGCGAACCGATGTTCTTACTTAGCGGAAAGGATACACGTCAGAAGCCGTTGATGAAGACATCGAAGATGAATCGGGAGAGGTGTGTTGCTGTTTCCCCGAAGTGTTCGAGATAGTTGAAGATGAATAAGTACCGTGTATCAACGGTAAATCTAACCGAGTCCGTAGCTTTTACGGATTCGGTTTTTTATATCCGAATCCTCATGCCAAACCCCATTTTCGGCAGAGCACATGAATTTCCGAGTGACTCACGGCGTCACAGTCAGACGACATAACGGCGCTCCGCCATAATCTCAACGTCGCCCGAATA